>NZ_JANSHS010000278.1:0-15833 GCF_047461695.1 Synechococcus sp. R6-7 | reverse complement strand
GGGGAGCAGAAACCCGGCGGGCGCGGAACGTGGCAACCATCTCCGCAAAGGGGATCTGAACGGTCTGCTCTTCTCCCGGCGCAGTGTCGAACGCATAGCCGTAGGCGGGGCTGTCCCAGCCGCCTTGATCCCGCAGTAAGACCTTATACCGCTGCCCATCCCCTCGCAGGCGCAGCTCCAGACCGGCAAACCCCGACAAGTCCAGCGGCGGCTGCCAATTGCGGGTGCGCGTGGAAACAAACCCCCCAAAGTTGGCCGTGGAAACCTGGCCTGCGAACAGCAGCTCCTCCTTTCCCCAGAGCAGTTGGCTTTGGCTCGCCCCGCCCATCACCACATCGTCCAAAATGCCCCAAAACCGATGCAAATCCGGGTTGGGCCGGCGAAAGTCGAACAGCATTCGCTCCGTTTGCCCACTGCTGCGCAATTGCTCCAGATAAGCCTTGGCCGTTGGTGGATCCCCCAAACCTAGGATCACGGTTGCTGTCGCCCAATCTGGCGTATGGCTCACCTCCACGCCCTGCTGCCGCAGGGCCTCCGCCAACCCGTCAGGCAAACCTTCCCCCACCACCCCTATCTGGATAGCGACCGGCTCGGAAAGAGAAGGTGGCACAAAATCATCCTCCACGGCCTGGAACCCATTTTGAACCCGACGCCACACCTCAGCCCAAGGCAGGGCCTCATAGTAGGTGAGTGTGTTCCAGAACCGCCCCAGATCCCAAGGCATGAGTCTACCTCATCTCTTCAGAGGTCTATCCCGGATCCCTAGCTTAGGGCAGCGCCGAAGAACTCCACCGCTTCTGCCAACACGTCTAAAAAGCGATCCACCTCCGCCAACGTGTTGTACAGGTAAACACTGGCTCGGGCAGTGGATTGTACTCCCAAATAGCGATGGAGGGGTTGAGTGCAGTGGTGCCCCGCTCGAACGGCAATGCCTTGCTCATCCAGCAAAGTAGACAGGTCATGGGGATGGACAGCCTCCACCGAAAAGCTAACCAGCCCTGCCCGTCGCGCCGGATCCTTGGGGCCATAAACCGTAATACCCGCTATGTGCTGGATCCCGTCCAACAGGTGGGTAATCAACCTTTGTTCATGGGCATGAACCCGCTCCAGACCGATCTGGCTCAAGTAATCTACGGCTGCCCCCAGCCCCACCGCCTGGGCAATCGCCGGCGTACCAGCCTCAAATTTGTGGGGGATATCCGCATAGGTGGCGTGATCCCAGTACACATCGGCGATCATCTCTCCCCCGCCCAAAAAGGGAGGCATCGCTCGCAGCAGCTCCCGCCTGCCGTAGAGGACGCCAATCCCCGTTGGGCCACACATCTTGTGCCCCGAAAAGGCCAACCAATCGCAATCCAGCGCCTGGACATCCACAGGCATGTGGGGCACGCTCTGGCAGGCATCCAGCAAAACCTTGGCTCCGTAACGATGGGCCAGTTCAGTAATCTCCTGAACGGGGTTGATGGATCCCAGCATGTTGGAGACCTGGGTTACCGCCACCAAGCGGGTGCGGTCGCTGAGCAAAGATTGGTAGTGCTCCAGATCCAACTCTCCCTCTGGCGTGATCTGGATGAACTTGAGGTGGGCTCCCGTCTTCTGGGCCACCCATTGCCACGGGATTAGGTTGCTGTGGTGCTCCATCACCGAGAGGACGATCTCATCCCCCCGCTCCAGATGGCTCAAGCCCCAACTGTAGGCCACCAGATTGATGGCTTCGCTGGCATTGCGGGTGTAGATGATCTCCTGAGGAGAAGGCGCGTTCACAAACCGAGCGATCTTTTCCCGCGCCCCCTCATAGGCATCTGTGGCTTCGTTGCTCAGCGTATGGACCCCACGATGCACGTTGGCGTTGCAGTGTCGATAGTAATGATCCATCGCCTGCATAACCGCCAGTGGCTTTTGAGAAGTGGCGGCATTGTCAAAGTAGATTAGCGGGTGGCCGTTGACCTGGCGCTGCAAAATCGGAAAATCTGACCGCACCTGGACAGCCAGGTCGAAAGAATGATCAAGCTTGAAAGAAGAAAGGGGGGATACCGCCATGGTCTGCGCAAAAAGCCTGCTTCCCTCAGTATGACATCGCTTCCGGCCAGCCTTCGGTAAACCCATCCGCCCAATCCCTTCCAGCATCCAGGGATCCCTTCCGCCCTGACCTGAAAGCGAAACTTGTCACAAAATGTAACCTGATGTTAAGATTAGTTACAGCAATCGATATGAGGTATTGACAATGCAATCTTCTCCCAGGATCCCTTCTCGTCTGGACTCCGCTTCTGTTGCCCAGTACTACGACACCACCAACGACTGGATCCCAGGCTGGACAGAGCAAGCGGAGCGTTGGAATGGACGCTTGGCCATGTTGGGCTTGGTGATCAGCATTGCTACAGAAGCGGTGCTGGGCCACAGTGTTTTTGCCAGCACTCTCGCCCAGTGGCTAGGTCTGCAATAACCTGCAATAATTTGTCGAAGAACTTTTCGGTAGAGCCACATTGGACATCTCACAGACTTTCTCTTTGGCTTTGAGATGTTACAGCTCTACCCTTTTTGGGAGCTTTTTCACCCTTCAATCCCTATCTCGACAGTCCGATGATGCTTGACAATCCCTTCCTCCCCTACATTGCCGTCATGGTGGCCGGGCTGGTGGCCGCTGTTGTGATTGGCTCGATGGCTTTCTTCAACTCCAAGCGCCCTGCTGGCTGGGAAGGCGCCGGTCGCCCGCGGTACGTGCCGCAGTACGGTCAAGACGGCGATACCCCGCCGGAGTGGGAGATTGGCTGGACGGAGAAGGCCGAGCGATGGAACGGACGGCTGGCCATGCTGGGGTTTGCCATCAGTGTTGTGGTAGAGGCCATTGTGGGCCACAGTGTGTTTGCCTCTGCACTGGGGATCCACTGATCCAAGTTGAAAGCTGTCCGGCGCCCAGTCGTCTCGAGGAAATAAAGGCGGAAGCTATGGAAGCCTGCTTTTTCCTCATGCGTGCTCTTTGTCTTTGCCGTGCAGTACTACCTCGCTTATCTCCTGGAAAGGCTGTACCCAAAGATCGGTGCCTCCTCCATTCGGTTGGTGTCTAGCCATCTGTTGCCTGTCTAATATGATTCTCAAAGGTGAGACGTGCTGGAAGCTCAGAAAGGTTCATAGGGATACCCACAAGCTTGAGTGTCTTGAAAAATAGATGGAAGTTATCTACCTTGTCACAGCGGAAGTAACAATCAGAGCTCTTTGTTGACCTAGACCCTGAGATAAACTCCAGGCGGAATACGTAACCATCCTCACTATCAATGCACAGCTTAATCTCTTTGATAGCCTGGATCCTAAATAACAATCGCTCTGAAGAACCGAAATCCTTGACTCTAACGTACTCTCTACTTATGGCAACGCATCCAAATGAAACCTCTTGTCCACGCTCAATTGCTTCTCTCATGCCTTTCCAGCGCGTGGAGCAAATGTAGCTGGCTACATACCTCATCAAAGGCAAAGACGGGGAAGATATAGATACGACAGGATTTCCTTGGCAATTGATGTAGTAGCTGTAGTATGGGTAGCATTCTGATTTGACAAAACCGACACTCTTCTTTCTGAAGTCCACGTTCACTGAGACAATTTCGTTATACCTATAGGCAAGTCTGTTCTGCTTTCCTAGGATGTCACGATAGATGTCATGATAAATGAAGCCATTGCTCAAAATAACAACCCTAGATTTATAGGGTTGATTTGAGTACCAATAGTACCAAAGAAGCATCGATAAACCACCCAACAATCCAGAAAAAGCCATAGCAATAGGAGGTATGCCACTGGCCAAAGTGCTAGGGATCCATGTCCCTAAGGCAGAAAGTATTGCCGATAGAACTGCGAAGATAGGAAGTCCAATAAGTAGCAATGTAGATAAAGATACCGACACAACACGCATCAGCAAAGTAAAAGGGCTCCATTTCTCGATTGGCGTTTCTTCTGTTGTTACGAGGTATCCCAGTGACTTATCCCGTACCAGCTTTGTCTCGGCCTCTAATAACATCACTTATCCCCCCTCACTTCTTGGATAAGCTCCATTGGCAATCTATGCCAAAGTAGTGTTTAGAGACAAACTCATAATCTATTCTGTTTCACCACTGGATAATCTTTTTCTGAACGGCTGTCATACACATGGCAACGCGGGCGTTGATCTCATCCTCAGAGCCGAAAATATCTAGCTTTTCTTTGAGCCTTTGGATACAGTTTTGTACGGTCTTCTTGCTGGTGTGAATGCGATCGGCAATGGCTTGGTCGGTGAGGGCTTCTTTGCAGAGCAAATTCAAGACCTCAATTTCTCGTTCCGTCAGCTTCGTAAGACCGCGCAACTCCCGCGGCATGCGCAATTCTCCATTGAGGGCACTTTTGGCCCCCTCCAAAAACACGGTGCGCCGTTCCATTTTGTTGACCGCGGCAAACCCACCCTGGTGTTTGCTGATCAGGCCCACCAATGGAGTTAGCAGCAGCGGCTCGCTGGAATAGGCCATCACATTTAGGGTGGGGTAGTTCTCAAAGATATGACGCAGGAACTCTAGGCCAGGCTCGGCAGACTGCTCCCCGCTGGTTTGACCGTAGAGCAGATCGGCTACAACCAAGTCTGGTTGTTCCCGCTGCAGGCGCAGGATGGCGTCCATGGGATTGGTGACCGTAATACATTGAGCATCTGCTGCAATGCGTTGCAGCCACTCACAGTTGTTTTGAGCCACCTCTGGATGATCTTCGACGATCAAAAACTTGAGCGGGGCAGTGGCGCTTTCAACCTCGGGCATCAATCCACTCCTCTAAATCCTTATCTTGTAGTCCATTCTCTGCCGAGCGAGCTTGGCCGAGATGCGTTCGTCGGCAAGGGATCCGTCTGCAAGCATAGCTCCCAGCCGACTACCCCAGTGTAGCCTCAGGTAGGGGCTTAGAGATGAGCCTGGGGGGGTGGGAAAGGACAGGTTAGGCTAGAGGGTGACGTCAACCGGATCTGAACTGTGGTACCCCTGCAAGATCGCAACCCAACCACCCGCACAGCCTATGTCACTTATGCCTTGGTGATCGTTAATATTCTAGTCTTTCTGTACCAGCTAACCCTGTCGCCACAAGAGCTGGCAGCTTTTTTCCGGGAGTGGGCAGTGGTACCGATAGAGTTGACGGCCAGTTTTCGAGGGGAGATCACCTCTTCGTCGCGTCCAGAATGGGTAACCCTATTCACCTCACAATTTCTGCATGGGGGCTTTCTCCACATTGGCGGGAACATGCTTTTTTTGTGGGTTTTCGGCAACAACGTTGAGGATCGCTTGGGCCATGTGCGCTACCTCATCTTCTACCTGACTTGTGGAGCTTTGGCTGCATTAACGCAGTGGTTTTTCGATATGGGATCCCCCATTCCTTCACTGGGGGCAAGCGGCGCTATTGCTGGCGTATTGGGAGCCTATATTTTGCGTTTTCCACGGGCCGAGATTCTGACCCTGGTGCCCTTGGGTATTTTCATCACAACCCTCTACGTTCCGGCTTGGGTGTTCCTAGGCTTTTGGTTCATCCAGCAAGCTTTCTACGGCATTGCCAGCCTACAGACGCCTACCAATATCGGTATGCAGGGTGGAGGAATTGCTTACTGGGCCCATGCAGGCGGTTTTGTGTTTGGGGCCATTTTGGGGCCGCTGATGGGTTTGTTTTCCGGCAAAAGCCCTTATGACCGCCAAATGACTTGGCAACAACGTGACAGGGATCTGTTTTGATTTGATCAGCTTTGATACTTTCTCAGTCTATTGTTAATCGGATAGCAGCGTGATGGGAGAAAGCCATGGTCAGTCTATCTGCCAAGCCTCTAACTCTGGAAGACTTTCTACAACAGCCGGAAACTCAGCCCGCCAGCGAGTTCATCAAAGGAGAAATTATCCAGAAGCCCATGCCACAGGGAAAGCATAGCCGTCTCCAACTAAAACTGGGTAGCTTCATTAACGAGATGTTGGAGCCTTCTCAACTGGGAATGGCATTTCCAGAGCTGCGCTGCACCTTCGCCGGATACGCGATTGTGCCCGATATTTCTGTGATCCCCTGGGATCGGATCCCTGTAGATGAAGATGGCACCATTCAAAATCTCATCCCCTTTTGCCCGGATTGGATGATCGAGATTCTCTCTCCCGATCAAAATCCAATGAAGCTGGTCAAAAAAATCTTGATCGGCCTGGATCACGGCTGCCAAATGGGGTGGATCGTGGCTCCCGAAGAAAGGGTTGTTTTCGCCTACCCTGCCGGGCAGCAGCCGACAGTACATGAGGATCCCCAAGAGGTGATCCCCGCTCCCGCCTTCGCCTCAGGGATCCAACTGACAATTGCAACTTTGTTTGGCTGGATGCAAGTTCAAGCTGGTGAGGGCCGCAAGCCCAATAGGGGATAGAAAGGGAGTGGATCCCTTTCCGACCCTTAGTTCTCATCTCAATTCAACATTATTATTCAGTTGTTGTAGAGGGCAGGGGCTTGGGCAACCGTCTCACCAGTTTGGGGCAGTTCCTGCCGCAGCAGCGCCACCAAGGCGTTGGTGGATTGGTCGTAGAGGCTGGTCACCAGCTTGGGATAGAGGCCAATGCCGATGATGGGGATCAACAGGCAGGCGATGATGAACACCTCGCGTGGCTCAGCATCTACCAATTCTTCGTGTTCGGTGAGCTCTTTGTTCTCTGGGCCAAAGAAAATCTGCCGCAACATCGACAGCAGGTAGATGGGGGTCAGGATCACCCCAACTGCTGCCAGGAAAACCACCACCAACCGGAAGGGGAGAGAGTAGGCATCGGTGGTGGCCATGCCGATAAACACCATGATCTCGGCCACAAAGCCGCTCATCCCAGGTAGGGCCAAAGAGGCCAGCGAGCAGGCGGTGAACATGGAGAAGATCTTGGGCATCTTCAGGCCCACACCGCCCATTTCTTCCAGCTCCAGTGTGTGGGTGCGGTCGTAGGTGGCCCCCACCAAGAAGAACAGGCTGGCCCCGATAAGTCCGTGAGAGATCATCTGCAACATGGCCCCGCTCATGCCGATTTCGGTCAGGGATCCGATGCCGATGAGCACAAAACCCATGTGGCTGATGGAAGAATAGGCGATCTTCCGTTTCAGGTTGCGCTGGGCAAAAGAGGTGAGGGCGGCAAAGATGATGTTCACCACCCCCAACACGATCAGCACCGGCGCAAAGTAAAGATGAGCATCCGGCAGCATGCCCGCATTCATGCGCATCAGGGCATAGCCCCCCATCTTGAGCAGGATCCCGGCCAGCAACATGTGCACCGGCGCAGTGGCCTCGCCGTGGGCATCGGGCAGCCAAGTGTGCAAGGGGAAAATGGGCAGCTTCACCCCATAGGCAATGAGGAAGGCCCCATACATCAGCAGTTGGAAGGTGAGTGGATAGGTCTTGTGGGCCAGATCCGTCATGTCAAAGCTGATGGGATCCCCGTAGAAGGCCATAGCCAGACCTGCCACCAGGATAAACAGGGAGCTGAGAGCCGTGTAGAGGATGAACTTGGTGGCCGCATACAGGCGGTTGTATCCCCCCCAAATGGAGAGGAGCAAGTACACCGGGATCAGCTCCAATTCCCACATCAGGAAAAACAGCAACATGTCCTGCACGGCAAACACCCCGATCTGCCCGCCATACATGGCCAGCATCAAAAAGTAGAAGAGGCGAGGTTTGAGGGTGACCGGCCAAGCGGCCAAGATGGCTAGGGTAGTGATAAACGCCGTGAGCAGGATCAGGGGCATGGAGAGGCCATCAGCCCCCACCGACCAACTCAAGCCCACTTGGGGTACCCAGGTGTAGCGCTCCAGCAGTTGCAAACCTGTCTGGCCGGGATCGTAGCCGACATAGAAGCCGGCCAGCAGAATCAGCAGATCCGTGACCGCAATGAACAAAGCAAACCAGCGGATCCGCTCGGCCAACTTTTGTGCGTAGGCGCGGGTACTGGGATCCCCAGCCGGTGCTGGGATCAGGGGAATAAATAGGGCGGCCAACACAGGGTAAGCGATGACCGTGGTCAGCCAAGGAAACTCGTGCAAGCTGGGCAGCGCCATGGATGTAACCTCGCTTGTGCCATACCATCAGGGGGATCCCTGCCGGCTGCAATCCGACAGCCCTTTACCAGAATCGCCCTTGAGTATCTATGCTTAGCAAATCTACAGGATTATCTTAAGGCTCCCTCTCCCTTTCCGTTGGGATCCCTGGGATGGAGCAGATGCATGGGTGGATGTTGTACCCGAAAATCAAAATATAGTCTTCCACTGTTCTCACAAGGTAACCGATCTCATCATGCCTCAACCCAAACTGATCATCCACGGCGGAGCCGGCAGCGCCCTGGAAGGGGAAAGCAGCCTGGAAAAAGTGAGGGGATCCCTGCAGCAGGTGGTGGAGAGCACCTACGAGCTGCTGTTGGCTGGGCAGAGTGCCGAGGCGGCGGTGATGCATGCCTGCCAGTTGCTGGAGGATGATCCGCTCTACAATGCCGGGACAGGGTCGGTCTTGCAGTCGGATGGGCAAATCCGCATGAGCGCCGCTCTCATGAACGGGGCCACCCAGTCTTTTAGCGGGGTGATCAACGTCAGCCGGGTTCAGCATCCCATCCTCATGGCCCAGGCTCTGCAATCAAGCCCGGATCGCGTGGTGGCCGAACAAGGGGCAGCGGAGCTGGCGCGGGAACTGAAGTTGCCGGTCTATGACCCGGCCACTCTCAAGCGGGTTCAAGAGTGGGTGCAGTTGCGCCAAACCCATCCCCCAACTAGGGTTCTCACTGCTCTGGCCATGGGCACGGTGGGGGCGGTGGCGCTGGATCAACAGGGGCAAATCTGTGCCGGCACCTCCACCGGCGGGCGGGGGTTTGAACGGGTGGGGCGAGTAAGCGATTCGGCCACTCCAGCGGGAACCTATGCCAGTGCGGCGGCGGGGGTCAGTTGTACTGGTGTCGGGGAAGATATTTTGGATGAGAGCTTGGCGGCGCGGATTGTGATTCGAGTGGAAGATGGCCTCAGCCTGAAGGCTGCCATGGCCAAGTCTTTTCAAGAGGCCCGCCAACGTCGCCGCTCCTTTGGGGCCATTGCTCTATCGCGCTCGGGGGAGATTGCTTGGGATACCACCACCGACCTACTGCTGGCCGCCTATCACGATGGGCAGGGGATCGGCTTGACGATCTAAACTTCTAGCCGGGCTTGCGGGATTAGACCTGGACAAGCCTGAGGCGGTTGGATAAGAGTAGGATAAGAGTAGAAATAGTACTTAAACAAACCAAGTCTGCCCCCTGGCGGGCCACTGTAGAGCGTTTATGGCACTTCACGCGGAGTTGCACCGTCATTTGGGCGGTTCGGTTGTCCCCCGAATTCTGTGGCGCTATTTTCACCGCCAGGGATCCCCTTTGGCAGAGCGCTTTCCCACCTATGCCGAGTTTGAGGAGTTCTACACCCGCCCGCGCAACACCCTCGAGGATTACCTGGAGCTGCACACGCTGGTGGAACAGGTGCAGACCCTGGAAACCCTGCCCTATTTTATCTACCGCCTGCTGCGGGGAGCCTACATCTTTGAGGATCTGGCCTACCTAGAGATTCGCTACACCCCCTACCTGCGCACGGATCCCAGCCTGGATGAGGCGGAGCGCCTCAAGCAGATGCGCCAGGTAATCGAGACGGTGGGGCAGGCCAGCCAGCAGCGAGAGTATCCCATCGTCACCACCCAGATCGTCTGTTTGCATTCACGCCTGCCCAGCCACATCAACCGGGCCATGGTGGAAGCTGCCGCTGAGTCGGAGTATGTGTGTGCCATCGACCTGGCCGGGGGAGACAAGCCCTACGGCGAACGGATGGACGAGTGGATTGAGCTGTTCAAGTATGCGCTGGCCCGCGGCCTAAAAACCACTGCCCACCTGTACGAAACTTTGGATGGCTGCTACCCACAGTTGCTGCCCTATGTCTCGCGGATCGGCCACGGCATTCAGATCCCCCTCCACTATCCAGAATTGCTGCCGGAGCTGGCGCGGCGAGGCCAATGCCTGGAAGTTTGTCCCACCACCTATCTAAAAACGGGAACTCTGCCCAGTTTGGAGCCCCTCAAGATTGTCTTTGACCGCTGCTTTGAGGCGGGGGTGGATATCGCCATCTGCACCGACAACGCCGGCTTGCACAATGTGCGGCTGCCGTTTGAGTACGAGAACCTGCTGACCCACGACATTATCGATTTCGAGCAGCTCAAACACTGCCAGGAAGCAGCCTTTCGTCACGCTTTTGCCTGGCCCTACAAGGGGCGTCCGGCCTCATTGTTGTCGGAGTTACAGCAGGGGGTATCTGCTTCTTTGGTGGCTCTCTGATCCCCTCAGCGGGACGGAGTCTTTATTCTTCATCCGAGCTTCTTGAGAATAGGGAAGGGATCCACAGCAGAGCCGGGGGCAATTTTCGCAAGGGAAATAACCGCTTGGATCCCTTGCCCAGAGCGATGCTGAGCGGCATCCGAGGGTGGATGAAGCCCAACAGAATCCAATGCTGAGTCTACTGAGCCAAGCATGAAGGTCTATATCAGTGCCGATATTGAAGGGATCGCCGGCATCAGCCATTGGGATGAGGCCACCATCGGCCAGCCGGGTTACGAGCCATTCCGAGAGCAGATGACCCGAGCAGTGATCGCGGCTTGTGAGGGATCCCTGGCTGCCGGAGCCACGCAGATCACAGTCAAAGATGCCCATGACTCCGGGCGGAACCTCATCCCCGAACGGTTGCCGGAGCCGGTGCAACTCATCCGCGGCTGGAGCGGCCACCCCTACTGTATGGTGCAAGAGTTGGATCGCAGTTACGATGCCCTGCTCCTAATCGGCTATCATGCCCGCGCCGGATCTGCTGCCAACCCCCTCGCCCACACCTACACCACCGAAGTTAGCCAAATCCGGCTGAACGGCCAGGCCATCGCCGAGTTTCACCTGGTCAGCCTCACGGCTGCCTATGAGGGAGTCCCGGTTGTGTTTGTAGCCGGAGATGCGGAGGTGTGTGCCGCAGCGAAAGCTTATGACGCCCACATCGAGACGGTGGTCACCCACAAAGGAATGGGCCAGTCGGTCATTACGCCACATCCGCAGCAGGTTCTACAGGCCATCCGCCAAGGTGTAGAGGGATCCCTGAGGCGGCTGTCGGCCTACCGTCCTCGCCCACTGCCGGATCACTTTCAATTGGAAGTGGACTACAAGGATCCCGCTCGGGCCTACCGCAAGTCTTTTTATCCCGGCTGCCGGTGGATTGCCGATTCCACGGTTCGGCTGGAAGTTTCCGAGTGGTTTGAGGTGTTGCGGGCTTTGGAGTTTATCGTGCTCACCTAGCCAGGGATCCAAGCGGCATCTGGATGAGGCGAGCAGCAGCTTCCCTGAGGCTGGTCTCGGAAAGGTCAGACAGCTCAATCCGGGCCCGAAGGCGATTGAAGTTTTGCTGCAGCCCGTGTCGATAGGTGGGGTCGTAGTGCTGCTCCAGCAACTCCTGCACAAACTGCGGCCACTCTTGGGCGTCGATCAGCTCAAACCAACGCTGCAAGCGGCCCTGGCCAAGACGGGACTTCAGAGGCAGCAATTTCCCCTTTAGCGCTTGGGGGTGAGCAATCCAGTGGGGATAGTGGGCGATTAACCCCTTCACCCGCTCCTCTAGAGGCAACTGCACTTCGACACAGTCGGCTTGGGTAAGGGCTTGCCAAAGGGCAGGCGGCAGATGGAGCTGGCCCACTTTGGCACTCTCAGCCTCCACCCAGACCGGTTTGGCGGGATCCCACTGGAGAAAAACCTGCACCAGTTGACTTTCAAAGCTCTTCTGACTGGGCTGTGGCACCCCCCACTCGGCCCCCAGGAGAGATCCCCGGTGACAGGCCAGCTTTTCCAGATCGAGAACTTGGGATCCCTGTTGGCGCAGATGGTGAAGCAACTGGGTTTTGCCGCTCCCTGTTGGCCCGCAGAGCACTCGGTAGGTAAATTCCTGGGGCAAGATCTGCAGCTGTCGGCGCACCCAGGCCCGGTAGGTTTTGTAGCCACCTTGCAAAACCGTAACCTGCCAGCCCACCTGGGACAACACCAATGCCAAGCTGGCAGAGCGCTGCCCTCCCCGCCAGCAGTAGATTAGGGGCCGGTAATCGCGATCTTTATCGGCAAAATGGGTTTGCAAGTGGCGACTGATGTTCTGGGCCACCAAGCTTGCCCCTCGTTTGCGGGCTGTAAAGGGATCTACCTGCTTATAGAGCGTGCCCACCTCTGCCCGTTCTGTATCGTAGAGTACAGGCAAGTTGATGGCTCCCGGCCAATGATCCTCTGCGAACTCTGCCGGAGAGCGCACATCGATAATTTCGCTGTAGGTGTGCAGCCAGGGCTCTGCAGTGAAGTGAATCGGAGGAGACACAAACCTGTGGATGGAAATGGCAAGCTAGCGCAATCTTGAACAGTTTCTAGCTTAGCAACGCTGCTGCTCAAGGAAGCCCAGGGCTAACCCTAGCCTATCCCCTCGCAGGTGGACTTCTCGCTTTTCCAGAAGTTTAGGCAAGGTCTCTGGAACATGCAGGATGCCATTTGCCGCTCTCAAAAAAGTTATAGAGGTTTTCAGGCTCTCCAGGTGCCACCTTAGATAGAAAGGTGAGCTCGGACTTTTTCTTCGTCCATTTGGTCAGTCGGCCCCTCCATGATAAGGGATCCATTCTCCATGAGATAAAAATAATCGGCTAGGCTTTGGGCAAACTCAAAATACTGCTCCACCAGCAACACCGAAACGCCCCGCTCCTTTTGAATGCGGCTGATGGCTTCTTCGATCTCGATAATGATAGAGGGCTGGATCCCTTCTGTAGGCTCATCCAGGAGCAAAAGTTTGGGCTCTGCCACCAAAGCTCTGGCGATGGCCAGTTGCTGCTGCTGCCCACCGCTCAAATCCCCACCCAGCCGTTTAAGAAAAGAACGCAGAATTGGGAATAGGTCATAGACAAACTCAGGTATGATCCGTTCTCTGTCCGGTGCCGCTTCTAGCCCCACCAGCAGGTTTTCCTCAACCGTTAGGCGGGGAAATATCTCTCGACCTTGGGGTACATAGCCAATACCGGCGCGGGCTCGCCAATTGGGAGGGTAATGGTTGATAGGACGGCCCTCAAAAGCAATTTTGCCTGTGCAGTCTTTCAGAAGCCCCATCAGGGCTTTAAGCGTGGTGGTTTTGCCCATGCCATTGCGACCCAGAAGGCAGACCGCTTGGCCGGGAAAGATCTTAAAAGAGAGATCCTTCACAATTAAACTCTGACCATAGTAAACCCTCAAGTTGGAGACCTCCAGGAGAGGCCCGGATCCATCTCGGGATAAGTTTTGTGTTGCGGTCGCGTTTGCCAGAGCGCCCATTTTCAGCACTTGACGACGATTAAAAGATTAAGCCATCGGTGATCTCCGAAACGAAGTAAGTGCAAAGGGTGTTAAGAAGTACAGTTGCAGCAGCCCGGCCAACAGAGGGAAGCACTTAGCTCATCACCTCGCCCATGTGTTAAATTTGCCCAACTGCAGTCGGCTGAGGCTTTCACCGAATGCCTTCCCAACATCAACAGAGGAAAAGGCTAATCCTGCAGTCGAGAAAGCGTCGTGCGTCCCTGTTGCCTTAACGTGTTCCATCAAACCCATTCGGCCCGGAGAGAATTGTATCGTGGGATACCTTTTCCCAGAATCCGAGCCCTTTCCCCGCAGGCTGTAGGCAAAGGCAGGGATCCCTTGCTGCCGGCATAATAGGGGTTCTGGGGTCGAGAATTAACAGCCTATGGTGCAGCAGGCCGGCTATGGATCTTGGCGATCCCCGATTACCGCTGACCTGGTGGTGACGGGATCCCTGCGCTTGGGACAGATGGTTTGGGATCAGGGGGATCTCTACTGGACGGAGGGCCGCCCGCAAGAAAAAGGGCGCAATGTGTTGATGCGGCGCTCTGCCGACGGGATCCTGGTGGAGCTGACACCGGCACCTTTCAATGTGCGGACACGGGTGCATGAGTATGGGGGTGGAGCTTATTGGGTGTCGGCAGGGGTAGTGTATTTTTGCAACTTCGCTGACCAACGGCTCTACCGCCTGCTGCCGGGTTCAGATCCCCAGCCCCTGACGGAAGCAGGCCCCTATCGCTATGCAGATGGGGTGGTGGATCGGGCGCGTGGACGCATCCTCTGTGTGCGGGAGGATCACAGCCGCCAGGGAGAGCCGGAAAACAGCCTTGTCTCGATTGACTTAGCAAGTGGATCCCAGCAGATTTTGGCTTCTGGGCACGACTTCTACGCCAGCCCGCGCCTCAGTCCAGACGGCCAGACCTTGGTATGGCTGACCTGGGATCACCCCCAAATGCCCTGGGACGGCACAGAGCTGTGGCGGTCTGAGGTGAACCCTGACGGCAGCTTGGGAGAACCTCAAAAGCTGGCCGGTGGCCCTGCCGAGTCGATCTTCCAGCCCCAGTGGTCACCGCAAGGGGATCTCTACTTTGTTTCCGATTGCAGCGGCTGGTGGAACCTCTATCGCTGGGATCCCCAGGGCCCCATTCCCCTCTGCCCTATGGAAGCGGAGTTTGGAGAGCCGCAGTGGGTGTTTGGCCTGAGCACCTACGGCTTCTGTGGCGATGGGCGCATCCTGGCCTGTTATGAACAAGACGGGCTGTCTCATCTGGCTTATCTGGATCCCCATTCAGGACAGTTGGCAGGGATCCCCTTGCCCTACACCCAGATCAGCGGTTTGCAGGTGAGTGGGGAAAAAGCCGCTTTCCTGGCCGGATCCCCGACGGAAGCCACTGCCTTGGTCTGCCTAGACTTACCCTCCAGCCAAGTGGAGGTGGTGGCCCGTTCCAGCAGCGTGGCGGTGGATCCCGACTATCTGTCGATCCCAGAGCCCATTGTTTTTCCCACCGGTGGCGGCAAGGAAGTGGCCTACGCCTTCTTCTATCCCCCCAAAAACCGAGACTTTGTTGCCCCTGCTGGCGAAAAGCCACCCCTGCTGGTGAAAAGCCACGGCGGGCCCACCGGGGCGACGGCAGCCGTGCTCAACCTGGGGATCCAATACTGGACCAGTCGGGGGATTGCGGTTTTGGATGTGAACTACCGTGGCAGCAGCGGCTATGGGCGGGCCTATCGGGATGCCCTCAAAGGCCGGTGGGGCCTGGTGGATGTGGAAGATTGCATTGCCGGAGCTCAATTTTTGGCAGAACAGGGCAAGGTGGATGGGGAACGGCTGCTCATTCAAGGGGGCAGCGCTGGCGGCTATACCACGTTGGCGGCCTTGACCTTCCATGCCGTCTTCCGAGCAGGTGCCAGCTACTACGGGGTGAGCGATCTAGAAGCCCTGGCCCAGGAGACCCACAAGTTCGAGTCTCGCTACTTGGACAGCCTCATTGGCCCCTACCCAGAGCGGCGGGATCTCTACCGGGAGCGTTCCCCCATTCATCACCTGGAGGGCCTCAATTGTCCGGTTATCTTCTTCCAAGGGTTGGAAGACGCCATCGTGCCCCCCAATCAGGCGGAGAGGATGGTGGTAGCCCTACGGGCCAAAGGGATCCCAGTGGCCTATGTGCCTTTCGAGGGAGAGCAACACGGCTTTCGCCAGGCGGCCAACATCAAACGGGCTTTGGAGGCAGAGCTTTACTTTTATGCCCAGGTGCTGGGGTTTCCGCTGGCAGAACCTTTTGAGCCCGTTCGGATCGAAAACCTAGACACCTGATGATGACTGCTCAATGGGTCGAATAGAAAGGGATCCCGTCCCATCTATGGCCCATTGTTGCTCCACAACGCTGTCGCGACAGAGCAGCCCCTCTATGATGGACTTACCAGCCAACCCGGATGGAGCATGACTCTAGTCAATAATAAGCT
>NZ_JANSHS010000277.1:0-5113 GCF_047461695.1 Synechococcus sp. R6-7 | reverse complement strand
GCGAAGCAGTCAGGGTCGGGTAGTTTACATATCGTCGGTCTAGAGCGTTTTGCTAAGGCCCTGCCCAAGCAACTTTCGGGCGGTATGCAGCAGCGGGTGGCCATTGCCCGAGCTCTGGCGGCCCAACCGAAGATTTTGCTCATGGATGAGCCTTTTGGCGCTTTGGATGTGCAAACCAAGGAGACCATGCAGGAGTTTTTGCTGGATCTCTGGCAGCGCACGCGCACCTCAATTTTGATGATTACCCACGATGTGGAAGAGGCCGTCTTTCTGGCCCAGCGCATCTATGTACTCACGTCCCATCCTGGGCGGGTGAAACGGGAGCTCCGGGTTGATTTCCCCAGTCGGCGCGACTACAGTCTCAAGCGCACTTCTTCCTTCCAAGAGGTGAAGGACGAGATCTTGGCTCTCCTACGAAACCAGAAAGGGATCCCGTTGAGCGACGCTGCGCCCGCGGGCTGATCAGGCAAACACCACCGTTTTGTTGTGGTACACCAGCACCCGATTCTCCAGGTGATACCGCACTGCCCGTGCCAGGACTAGGCGTTCCATGTCGCGGCCTTTGCGGACGAGGTCGGCAACGGTATCGCGGTGACTGACCCGCACCACGTCTTGCTCGATGATCGGCCCTTCGTCCAGATCTTCGGTGGCATAGTGGGCAGTCGCGCCGATGATCTTCACCCCCCGTTGATGGGCGCGGTGGTAGGGGTTGGCTCCGGCAAAGGCGGGCAGGGTGGAATGGTGAATGTTGATGACCGGCGGGGCTTGGCGGAGCAGCGACCCACTCAAGACCTGCATGTACTTGGCCAACACCACCAGGTCAATTCGATATTCCTGCAGGAGAGCGAGCTGACGGGCTTCGGCTGTGGCTTTGCCCTCTGGAGAAACGGGGATGTGGTAGTAATCGATACCGAAGGAGCGGGCCACCGATTCCAGGTCGGGGTGATTGCTGATGATCAAGGGGATCTCGGCGGGCAGTTCTCCCGCCCTTTGCCGCCAGATCAGATCCAAAAGGCAGTGGCTTTGCTTGCTGGCCCACAACGCAATGCGACGGCGAGTGTCGGAAAAATGCAGTTCCCAGTTGGCTTGGATCCCACGGGCAATACCCGAAAAGGCGGGGACAATTTCCCCTCGCTCCAGTTGGAAGCCCTCCAAGTCCCACTCGATGCGGCTCAAGAACAGTCCTGCCTCGGGATCCGTATGGTGATCGGCGTGAATGATGTTGCCGCCGTAGCTGTAGATGAAGCTGGAGAGCTTGGCTACCAGCCCTTTTTGATCAGGGCAAGATACCAACAGGGTGGCACTGGGCATCGGTAGACAACAGCCTCAACTTTGTGGGGACTGGCTCTCCCCAAGAGCAATCCATTCTCAATCTACCCGGTTGATCTCTTCCAATAGCCAGGGATCCACCGGCTGGCCATCCCAACGCTTCAAGTCGATGCGAATCCACATCGCCGCAGAAGAGCCGGCAGGGGGCAGTTCCTGGTGAAACGAGATCTCATAGTCAGACGGGTTTTGGCCATGCTGCCGCAGCCAGGTCTCCACCTTAGCAGGAGCGAAGTAGGACTGCCCTTGCTCGAACAAGCGCGTGATTTCCATGCCGAAGCAAAGGGGGTTAAAGCGGGCCATAGGTTAGGCAGCGTCTGCTGTTTGAGCGTCGTCGGCTACGGATGGGACGGGATCCGTCTCTGGGGGGGGCGTATCGGCAACTGACTCGGTGACTGCTGTTCGGGAAGCCTTGGGAGTGGCAGCAGCCGTTGTCCCGCGGGTGGCTTTCTCCAGCTCTTGGGCCTCTTTGTTCAGTTGCGCCTCGAACTCTCTGGAAGCATCCTGCAGGCTGCGCAGGGTTTTGGCCAGCGTGCGACCAATCTCCGGCAGTTTGCGGGGCCCAAAAACCAAGAGAGCCACCGCAAAGATGACCAACATTTCCGGCAGTCCAACACCCAAAAAATTCATGAGCCTCGGCAGAGTACGGTTTGGTCGAGATCCCTTCGCCTCCCTAGAGTGACATTTTCTTGCCGCGGACTGCAAGTAACTGCCGGCTCTCCTCATCCATTCTGATGGCTTTGGTTGGCTTTGGTGTTCTCCTCTCAGCTCATCTGGGCCCACCTCTCCCTGGCCGGCCAAGTCAAAATGGTAAGATCGCATCATTAATCAATGTTCTTCATTGGCCTAGGCTTGCCCATGCTCCAAACCCTACAAAAGCTCCTTGGGGATCCTAACGATCGGAAGATCCGGCAGTACCGTCCTGTCGTCAAGCTGATCAACTCGCTGGAGATCGAGATCGCCTCTCTTTCGGATGCGGAGCTCAAGGCCAAGACCACGGAGTTTCGCCAGCGCTTAGACAGAGGAGAATCTCTGGATGATCTCTTGCCGGAGGCATTTGCCGTGGTGCGGGAGGCTGCCAAGCGGGTCTTGAACTTGCGCCATTACGACGTACAGCTCATCGGCGGCATGGTGCTGCACGAAGGCCAGATTGCCGAAATGAAAACCGGCGAGGGGAAAACCCTGGTCGCCACCCTGCCTGCCTACTTGAACGGCCTGACTGGGAAGGGGGTTCACATCGTTACCGTCAACGGCTACTTGGCGCGGCGCGACTCGGAGTGGATGGGGCAGGTGCACCGTTTCTTGGGCCTGACGGTCGGTCTAGTGCAAGAGGGCATGTCACCCGAAGAAAAGCGCCGCAGCTACAACTGCGACATTACCTACTGCACCAACAGCGAGCTGGGCTTCGACTACCTGCGGGACAACATGGCCACCGATATCAAAGAGGTGATGCAACGGCCCTTTAACTACTGCATCATCGACGAGGTGGACTCAATCCTTATCGACGAGGCCCGCACTCCCCTGATCATCTCCGGTCAGGTGGCTCGCCCCTCCGAAAAATACCTGCGGGCAGCCCAGGTGGCGCGGGAGCTGATCCGAGATGAACACTATGAGGTGGATGAAAAAGCCCGCAACGTCATCCTTACCGACGAGGGGTTTGAAGCCGCCGAGCGGTTGCTGGGGGTCTCTGACCTGTTTGATCCCAAGGATCCCTGGGCGCACTTTGTCTTTAACGCGGTGAAGGCCAAAGAGCTCTTCATCAAGGATGTCCACTACATCGTCCGCAATCAAGAGGTGGTGATCGTGGACGAGTTCACCGGGCGGGTGCTCCCCGGCCGCCGCTGGTCTGATGGGCTGCACCAGGCGGTGGAGGCCAAAGAGGGGGTGCCGATTCAAAGCGAGAGCCAAACCCTGGCCACCATCACCTACCAAAACCTTTTTCTGCTCTATCCCAAGCTTTCCGGCATGACGGGCACGGCTCGCACTGAGGAGGCCGAGTTCGGCAAAACCTACAACCTGGAAGTTACGGTGATCCCCACCAACCGACCCATCCGCCGCAAAGATGCCCCCGACTTGGTGTACAAGACCGAAAGGGGCAAGTGGCAAGCGGTTGCCGAGGAAATTGCCCACATGCACGCCCAGGGGCGCCCCGTCCTTGTGGGCACCACCAGCGTGGAAAAATCCGAACGCCTCTCGGCCATGCTCAAGGAAATGGGGATCCCCCACAACCTCCTCAACGCCAAGCCAGAAAACGTGGAGCGGGAGGCGGAGATCATTGCCCAGGCGGGGCGAAAAGGCGCTGTAACCATTGCTACCAACATGGCCGGTCGAGGCACGGACATCATCTTGGGAGGCAATGCGGAGTACATGGCCCGCCTCAAGCTGCGGGAACGGCTGATGCCCAAGCTGGCTCAATTGGACGCCGACAACCCCTTGGGATCCGTTCAGATGGTGGGACGGGGGGGTGGCCAGGGATTTGGTGGGACAGCACCCAAGCCGAAAAAATCCTGGACGGTGGTCTCCCCCAATTTTTACCCCTGTGAGCTGTCGGCCCGCACCAGCCAAGCCTTGGACGAAGTGGTGGCGGCAGCGGTGACCAAGTACGGGTTGAACCGTCTGCCGGAGCTGGTGGTGGAGGATCTCATCGCAGTAGCTTCCGAGAAAGCGCCGGTGCAGGATCCGCTAATTTTGCAACTGCGGGAGGTTTACAACAGCATCAAAGCCGAGTACGAAAAAATTACTGAGGCCGAGCACGAAGAGGTGGTGAGGCTGGGGGGCCTGCATGTGATCGGTACGGAGCGCCATGAATCCCGCCGCATCGACAACCAGCTGCGGGGCCGCGCCGGGCGACAAGGGGATCCCGGCTCCTCGCGGTTTTTCCTCAGCTTGGAAGACAACCTGCTCAAGATTTTCGGTGGCGAGCGGGTAGCCAAGCTCATGGACATGTTCCGGGTGGAGGAGGATATGCCCATCGAGCACCCGCTGCTCAGCAGCAGCCTGGAGAATGCGCAGAGAAAAGTGGAAGTGTACTACTTCGACATGCGCAAGCAGGTGTTCGAGTATGACGAGGTGATGAACAACCAGCGGCGGGCCATCTACTCAGAGCGGCGGCGCATCTTGGAGGGGGAAAACCTCAAGACCAAGATCCTTGACTATGTGCGCAAAACCGTTGGCGAGATCGTGCGAGCGCATGTCAACCCAGAGCTGCCCCCGGAAGAGTGGGAAATTGACAAGCTGACCGCCAAGATGCAGGAGTTTGTGCCGCTCCTGAAGCAAAACCTCAAGGTTGAAGACCTGCGGGATCTCTCCTACGAGCAGATCTTGGACTACCTGATCAAGCAGGCAGAACTGGCCTATGAGGCCAAAGAGGCTTTTCTGGATACCTTTGAGCCCGGTTTGATGCGCAAGGCAGAGCGCTTTTTCCTGTTGCAACAGGTGGACACCCTCTGGCGGGAACACCTGCAGCAGATGGAGGCGCTGCGGGAAGCTGTGGGCCTGCGAGGCTACGGTCAGAAGGATCCCCTGATCGAGTACAAGAACGAGGGCTACGAGCTGTTCCTGGAGATGATGGACAACATCCGCCGCAACACGGTGTACAACCTATTCATCTTTACTCCCCAGATTGTGCAAGTGCCCCAGGCATCGCGACCGGCTCCGGCACCCACTGCGGCTGCCAGCCCTGATCCCAGCTCTGCTTCAGGGGTGGTGGAAGCCGATTTCACGGAAGAATAATTGGCGTAGAGAGAAGTCAGCGGGGGAGCATGACTCTAGTCAATGATAAGCTCAA
>NZ_JANSHS010000276.1:0-898 GCF_047461695.1 Synechococcus sp. R6-7 | reverse complement strand
CGCATCCACAAGCTAGCTAGGTCTTCTACCAGCGTCACCTCGCATTTCACTCGATAGAGGGGAATATTGACCGAGCTGCCCACCAGGATGGCCAGCAGCAGTAACAGCGCTCCCTCCCGCGAGAACCCCAGCTTTCCCACCGCCAGCGCCACCACATCCACTGCCAGCCCCAGCCAGAGGAAAGGCAGCAGCAACACCAGCATGAAAAACAACAGCAGCGAGACCGGCAGGTAGAACATGGCAGGGATCCCAACTTTTCTTCAGCCTATCAGGACTCGGTTCAACTTTTCTCAGCTGCGTGCCCCCTGAGAAAGTAAGGACTCCGTCCCGCTGGCGCGATAGGTTTGCAACTAAACTTTATTCGTTTCAGGATCTCAAAGGCCAAAAATGAGGTTGCGAATATCCCGATCGCGTTAGCGGGACGGAGTCCTTGAAATATTGCGGCCAGCCCTCCAGTCGCCAGGAGTTTTAGCCATAACGATTTGATAGCGCGGATCTCCATAAAACCGAATTTTGATGTGATTAGATTCTTCAACAGTCTCGAAGCAAAGGTCGCGCAGATACTGTTCAGTATGAATGTTCCACTTGCGGTAGTCTCTGAAGATGTAGCCCTACAGGACAGGCCGGCAGAGGTGCTGCAGATCCTGGGCTAGGCATGGCCCGCTACTACGGGAATGGGGGGATGCCTGCTGGCGAGACTCCGCCACACCAGGGATCCCAGCCCAACAGCCACTCTGGTCGCAGGGACGCCGTTCCCCAAGGCGCGGCAAACGAGCCCCAGCAGGACAGACCACAGCAAAACAACCAATACCCACAAGACTAGACCCAACAGCGGGCCCGCCAAGCCTGCTTCCAGATTGGTCAAAAACTGAAGGCCACCATCACCAACATCAAGGGC
>NZ_JANSHS010000275.1:0-5984 GCF_047461695.1 Synechococcus sp. R6-7 | reverse complement strand
GTCTTCGCGTCAGCGTTGCGGAGCAATAATCCCCAGAACCACAAGGCTTTTCTCAGTAGCCCAGGCGTCTCACCCCAACCTAAAATGACCATAACTCAGCCCTAAAGGGCTCAACCTTAACATACCCAAGTCCGTCAACCCGGTTCAATCCCTTGAGAAAATCCTCTCAGGAAAAGCTTTAGGAAACATTCAGAGATCGGCCCACGTTCCTAAAGGCAGCTTGCACCTGAGGCCAGCGGGATTCCTGGGTAGAGGCCGTCAGCGTATAGAGGCGATGGTGCCGAACGGTCACCGTCACCACCTCGTGGCGAAGCTGGGATCCCATATCGGTTTGGTATTCCAGCAGGTAATAGGGGTGCTCCTGCCGCTCAAAGGCTTCGGCAGCCAACAGCTTGGCCGAGCGACCGGATCCCTCAGGAGCAATGATCTTCTCCGCCACCAACTGCCCCACCTCATCCGGGCTGCCCAAATCGGCAATCGTCTCCCCCTTGTCAAACGGGGCGATCATCAGGCTGACGTTCTCGGTCTCGTACACCAGGTCGCGCAGGAGTACCACCGGCCCTTTCCCCGGCCCAAGATTGACCGCCACCATGCCGTTGGGGTAAGCAAAAGCAAAGGCTCCGCTGGGATCCCTGTAGGCCCGTAGGTTAGAGCCTGCGGAACAGGCACCGACCACCAAGCTGAGGCAGACACAGAGCAGCAACAGCGCTCTAGACAGCCACGGGCTGGTTGCGTAAGTGGGCCACAGGCCTGATCGGGCAGAATGCGCGCCTCGTGCTGCTGACATTGCTGGGATCCTCTCCTCAGATGGGTTGCCTATTGTTCCTTTATCATCCTAGTACGAGCGCACTCCCTCTAGCCCGTTGACCGTCAATTCCCAACGGAAAACTCCCCCTGCAACTTAGCAGCGGGGTTGCCGACGTGGGTTGAAAAGCGAGGGATCCCCAAGCTTGGAAGCAACTGCCGCTATTGGGGGAGCCGCTTCTCGAAATCCAGATCCGGTAGCGGCAGGTTGGCCTGGGCACCTCCTTGGCCGGTGAGCATTGCCAAGCGGCGGGAGATTTCATCGTCCATGGCCATTTCATCCAGTTGGGCAGCAATCTGCTCGCTGCGATCTTCCGAGAGTTCGCTCATGGCTCGGGATTTGAGCTGGCGAGCCTGGATAGCATTCTTTGCCGCCTCAAATTGGGACTTGGCCGAGTCGATGTTGTAGGAGTTGTTGACGCGGGTCATCTGCTCCAGAGCTTGGTTCACCTCGTTGATGTCTTTGAGGTTGCTCAGCTCGCTCTTGTAAGCGGCCAGTCGTTCTTTCTCGCGGGCCAGCTTTTGCTTGGCGGCGTTGACGTAGCGCTCGGCAGTTTCCACGTTCTCCTTAAGGGGGCCGAGAATGGCCTCAATTTGCAGCGCTTGGGACATAGCCAGGCGGGCAGCCTCTTGATCGCCCCGTTGGGCGGCCAGGCGAGCTTTGTTCTCCAGGGCCTGGTACTCCCGCACCTTTTGCATGTACTTCTGCTCAGCCCGCTGATAGGCAGCCACTTGGGTGGCAACGGCTTCCGTGAGACGCTGAACCGTCTCCTGCATGGTACGTAGGGATTCTTCCGCCACCATCACCGCTCCTGTGCCGCCTTTCTCCACCGGGATCCCCCACAGCCAGTTCCAAGTTCCGACGATGACGCTGCCGGCCCGTTGCCCAAAAATGCCGTAGATAATCTTGCGTGCGCCCATGGCCTGACCCTCCTGCTTGTGCGTGCCTCTACTGTATTTAATTTCTCCCCAACTGGAAAGATCTCAGGGATCCGGCAAGTGGACAAATTCAAATCCCCGCTTCTTCAAAGTTGGGATCAACTGCCGCGTTACCTCAACCACTTGGGCTCCTCCTTGTACCCCATCGTGCAGCACGATTAAGGAGCCAGGCCGCACCTGGGCCAGCACCCGCTCCACTACCACCGATACCGGTGGGATCAGCCAATCCTCAGGCACCACGCTCCACATCACCGGACAAAAGCCCCAACGGCGCAAATCCGCAAGCGTCTGCGGCCAAAACAAGCCATTGGGCGGGCGCACAGCCCGATAATCGTCAGGGATCCCGCCACAGGCAGCCACGAGGGTGGTTTGGCTGCGCTTCAGGCTCTGATAAAGCTCTCCAGGGGCAAGCTCGGTAAAAGGGCGATGCTGCCAGCCGTGAAGGCCAATGCGGTGGCCTTGTTGGCGGATCTGACGGGCCAGGTGGGGCCAGCGCTGCACCCGTTCTCCCAACACAAAAAACGTGGCCGGCACCTGAAAATCCATCAAAACCTGCAACAAAGCAGGGGTGTACTCAGGGTGAGGGCCATCGTCAAAGGTCAGAGCCACCCGCTGGGTGTGGGGATCTGCCGGCAACTCCCACAGGCCGTCGGGAAAGAGGGTCTTGAGGCCCCAATGCAGGGGTGGGTAGAGAGATGGGGGCAGGATTTGCTGAGAAGAGAAGAGCATTGTGGTGAGCTGTATGTTGTCCAAAACCAGAAGCCAATGCTTTGGGTGATCAGTTGGGTTGGCAAATTGAGGTGTTGCCGATCAAGCCAATAAATTGAAAAAATGGGCATGAGCATTGTAGCTAACAAAACAGACAGGGGTGGCGGGCCTATCGATGGCTTTTTGGATCTTGCCGTAGCCGGGTCACAGAAGTTGGAATTGGAATCCCGTCCTGTTGACCGCCGGGCGCTCTTGCTGAGTTCTTGAGGCCGATGATGGATGTGGGATCCCTTCTGCCCATAGCCCAGATCCGATAGGCTAGATTCACCCTCAAGGTATCAGCTGATGGCTTGGCAAACTCCAACACTGCTGCTGGTGGATGGTCACTCTCTGGCCTATCGCTCCTTCTACGCCTTTGCCTACAGCCGCGAGGGGGGGTTGCGCACTTCCACTGGGATCCCCACCAGCGTCAGCTTTGGCTTTTTGAAATCGCTGTTAGAAGTCTTGGACAAATACACCCCTACCCATGTAGCCGTTGCCTTTGATACACGGCAGCCCACTTTTCGCCACGAGGCCGACGAAACCTACAAATCAGGCCGCCCGGAAACGCCACCGGAGTTTATCGAAGATGTGGAGAACC
Organism: Synechococcus sp. R6-7; assembly: GCF_047461695.1. Taxonomy (NCBI): domain Bacteria; kingdom Bacillati; phylum Cyanobacteriota; class Cyanophyceae; order Synechococcales; family Synechococcaceae; genus Synechococcus; species Synechococcus sp. R6-7. The sequence goes on along the minus strand of NZ_JANSHS010000275.1, from coordinate 2,893 downwards.
TGAAGCAGGTGTTGACGGCACTACGCATCCCGATTTTGGTGGTGCCTGGTTTTGAAGCCGATGACATTTTGGGCACCCTCAGTAGGCTAGCCCCCCAAGATTACCGGGTGCAGATCTTAAGTGGCGATCAAGATCTGTTCCAGTTGATCGATACCGATGGAAGAGTTCGGGTTTTGCACCTCAACAGCAAAGATCGCATCAGCGAGTTTGGCCCCGAACAAGTGAAAGAAAAATTGGGCATCTGGCCTTGGCAGGTGGTGGATTATAAGGCCCTCTGTGGTGACCCTTCTGACAACATTCCCGGGGTGAAAGGGATCGGCCCCAAGCGAGCTGTGGAGCTGCTGGAGCGCTACGGCAGTTTGGATGAAATTTTCGACCACCTGGACGAGATCCAAGGAAAAGTCCAGCAATACCTCAAAGAAGGGATCCCGGCGGCCCATCACTCGCAATTTATGGCTCGGATCAAATGCGACGTTCCTCTTTCTCCCGACTGGGAGAGCATGAAATTAACCGGGTTTGATCAAGCAGAATTGCTGCCGCTGCTGGAAAAATTGGAGTTTCACAGCTTCATCGCCCAAGTGCGCAAAATACAAAAGGCTTTGGGGGGGATCCCAACCGAGGCAGAGGTGGTTGGCGCTTTTAATCCCACCGGGGATCCCGCAAACGCTCCTGACGAAGCCCTGTGGTTTGATTTTGCCCTCGATCCCGTCCCTTCTCTGCCGGCGGTGCGCATCATCGATACGCCGGAGCAACTGGAGCTTTTGCGGCAAGAGCTGCTGGCCTGCCCAGGGATTGTAGCTTGGGATACTGAAACCACCAGTCTAGATCCACGGGATGCCCAATTGGTGGGGATCGGCTGTTGTTGGTCAGAGGGAGATATCGCCTACTTGCCCATCGGCCACCGCCAGGGATCCAACCTGGATTGGGAGCTGGTTAAACAAAGCCTGCAACCCCTTTGGGAAGATCCCAACCGACCCAAAAGCCTACAAAACTGTAAGTACGACCTGAGCATTTTCCGCGCCCACGGGATCCGCCTGCAAGGGATCCAGTTTGATCCCATGTTGGCCAGCTACGTTTTGGATCCAGAAGCCAGCCACAACTTGGCCGATTTGGCAGCTACCCATTTGGGTTTGCCAACCACCAGCTACAAAAAGTTGCTGGGCAAGGAACAGTCCATTGCCGATATCCCGATTTCCAAAGTTGCAGAATACTGTGGAACCGACGCCTATTGTGCCTATCGTCTGGTGCCAATCCTCACCGAAAAGCTGCAGAAAACCGATCCACGCCTGTGGGATCTTTTTATTCAAGTCGAGCTGCCCTTGGCCCAAGTTTTGGAAGAGATGGAGTGGATCGGCATTCGCATTGATACCGAGTTTCTGAGGCAATTTTCCCAAGAGCTGGAACAAGAGCTGCAAAGTTTGGAGCAGAAAGCTTATGCCCAGGCTGGAGAAACCTTTAACCTCAATTCTCCCAAGCAACTGGGATCCCTGCTCTTTGAAAAGCTGAAATTGGACATTCGCAAAACCCGCAAAACGGCTACTGGCTATTCCACTGATGCCTCAGTTTTAGAAAAGCTAGAGGGGGATCATCCTCTCATCGAAACCATCGTGCAATACCGCACCTTGGCCAAGCTGAAATCGACCTATGTGGATGCTCTGCCTGCCCTGGTAAGAAGCGATACCGGCAGAGTCCACACCGACTTTAACCAAACCGTTACTGCCACCGGCAGGCTCAGCTCCTCAAACCCCAACTTGCAAAATATTCCCATTCGCACCGAGTTCAGTCGCCGGATTCGACAAGCTTTTATTCCCCAAGAGGGATGGCTATTGGCGGCAGCAGATTACTCTCAAATTGAGCTGCGCATTTTGGCCCACCTCAGCCAAGAACCTGCCTTGCTGGAAGGCTTTCGCTCAGGGGAAGATGTGCATACCCTGACCGCCCGCCTGCTCCTGGAAAAACAGGAAATAACCAGCGAAGAACGCCGCCTGGCCAAGACGATTAACTATGGGGTGATCTACGGCATGGGGGCACAGCGCTTTGCCCGCACTGCGGGGGTTTCTCTATCCGAAGCCAAGCAATTTTTACAGCGATTTAACGAGCGCTACGCCGGTATTTTCGCCTACCTGCGCTCCACCGAAGCCTTTGTGGAAAAGCATGGCTATGTAGAAACGATCTTGGGTCGCCGTCGCTATTTTCCCAATTTGTCTCGTCTGACAGGCCATCGCAAACAAGCGGAATTGCGGGCAGCTGTGAATGCTCCCATTCAGGGATCCGCCTCAGACATCATCAAAGTAGCAATGGTGCGCCTGCGGCAAAAGCTGCAGAACTTTCGTTCCCGCTTGCTCCTGCAAGTGCATGATGAGCTGGTGTTTGAGGTGGATCCCTCGGAATGGCAGGCCCTAAAACCGCTGATCCAAAGGGAAATGGAAGGAGCGGTGCCCCTCTCCATACCGCTGGTGGTGGATATCCAAATTGGCCACAATTGGAAGGAAGCCAACTAGACCATGGGAGGCAGAAAACCCCAGGTTTGCAAGGAAAGGGATCCCGGCTCCGTGAAAATGTTAAGCTATGTAAAAGCGTTTGTTGTTTTCTTATGACTGTTGAGATTTACACCTGGCGTTTTTGTCCCTTTTGCATCCGGGCTAAGCAACTGCTGGATCGCAAAGGCGTGAAGTATATCGAGTACGCCATCGATGGAGACGAGGCAGCACGGGCGGAAATGGCCAAGCGGGCCAACGGCCGCCGTTCGGTGCCGCAAATTTTCATCAACGACCAGCATATCGGCGGCTGCGACGATCTTTACGCGCTAGAGGCTCGCGGCCAGTTGGATCTGCTCCTACAGCAGGCCAGCTAAGCCTCAACTGTATCTGATACATTTACGCTGAACACTGCT
>NZ_JANSHS010000274.1:0-7035 GCF_047461695.1 Synechococcus sp. R6-7 | reverse complement strand
AGGGCGGGGCTTCTCGGCGGTTTAGCTAACGGCGGGCCTGGCCAAAATGTTCCGCACTGCTGACACGAACGGGATCGGGGCTTTCACTCGGCGTGGCAGCTCATCGACTTTCCAGGATCGGGCTATGCTGGACTGAGGACTACACCCATCTCCCTGTTGCTATGCGAGACCTTCTGCGCGACATCCTTCGGGACTGCTCTGGCTTTGTGGAACTGCGCTACCACAGCAAGGTGTTCCGCAGCATCACTGCCGAGAAGGGCCGCCTTGAGCGCACCGCGGTTCGTCGCCGTTCCGGAGTGGGGGTGCGGGTGTTGGAGGCCGGCACTTGGGGCTTTGCTGCCACCGGGGATCCCTCGCCGGCTGCCATTCGGGAGGCCATCGCTGAAGCTCGCCGTGCCGCCCAAGCCAGCGCCGACTACCGCAAACAAAAGCTGGGATCCCTGCCCAGTGTGCGGCTGGCCCAAGGGGAGTTCTGCGAGCCCGGTGTGGAGGAGGTGTTGAACAAACCGCTGGAGGCGAAGATCCAGTTGGCTCTGGAAACCGAGGCGCAGGCCCGGCAGGCTTCCCGCCAAATTAGCTCCGCCAGTTGCACCTACAACGAGATTTACGAGGAAAAAGCCATCGTCACCACCGATGGGGCGGATGTGGCCTTTCGTCTGGTGCGCCCCGAGCTGCGAGTTCAGGCGGTGGCCGAAGCTGCCGGCCAGCTCAGCAGTGGCTCCGAGGCCATTGGGGTAACGGGGGGATGGGATTGCCTGTTCCGCTCGCATCCCTTGCAGATGGCGGAAAAGGCGGCTGCTACCGCTGTTGACTTGTTGTCCGCAGGCTACGCAGAAGGGGGATGGGCCACGGTTATTCTGTCGCCTTCCATCGTGGGGCTATTGGTGCACGAGGCCATTGGCCACACGGTCGAGGCGGATTTTGTTCTGGCGGGTTCTGTGGCTGCCGGCAAGCTGGGGCAGCGGGTGGCCAGCGACTGGGTTACTCTCAAAGACTCCGGCCATTCAGAGTTTATGCCGGGGGCAGGGGGAACCCTTCCTGTGGACGACGAGGGCGTTCCTACCCAAAGCACCACCATCATCCAAAACGGCATTCTGGTCAGCTATCTCCACAACCGCGAAACTGCCGCCCACTTTGGGGTGGAGCCCACCGGCAATGCCCGCGCCTGGGAATACGCCGATGAGCCTTTGATCCGCATGCGCAACACCTTCATTGAACCCGGATCCCAAACGCTAGAGGAAATCATCGCCAGCACTCCCGATGGCTACTTCCTGGATGGGGCCAGGAACGGGCAGGCGGACTCCACCGGCGAGTTTATGTTTGGCGTGGAGCGGGCCTACCGCATTCGCGATGGCAAGCTGGCGGAGTTGCTGCGCGGTGTCACCATCACCGGCAATGCTTTTGAGGTGCTGCAATCGGTGGATGCCGTCTCGCGGGACTTCCTGTGGGACTTGGGATCCGGCCATTGCGGCAAGGGTCAACCGGCCAAGGTGGATGCGGGCGGCCCCTACATTCGCTGTCGGGCCATTGTAGGTGGGCAACAACCTGTGTAGTTATTCCCTTGGCGCTCCACAGCTAGCCCAGAGGTGAAGCCTACAGCTCGCTCTGTAAAGGGGACTGGCAGGCCGGCTCCAGGACTACCGAAAGCTGCTGGCCAGGAGCTACACAGAAACTCTGTCCTGCCGGCACGACTGACTGTGGGGGAGTTCACAGAACAGCCAATCCGTCCGCAAAAATTAGGGATCCCCTCACCTGCGGGGATCCCAGATGGGGTACTGGATCAAACCTTAGCGAGGGAAAACCACCTGGGCTCGCAACTCGCCCGGCGGGTTGGCCTGCGTGTGAATGTTGATGTAGTAAGCTCCGGCCAAAAAGCTGGAGACTTGCTCAGGGGTGAGGTTGGCTTCCAGTCGGAAATTCCCCGACTGATTGCCTGGATCGGCAACATGTTCAAGACAAAGACCACCGGCCCTGTGGCCTGGGCGAAAGATTGTCCTGGCTGCGGCTGAGCAATGTGAATATGTCCAGGGCCAAAGTTAGCAATGGGTAGAAGTGGGGTTGTGAGATTTGTAAAGCTTCCTTAACCGCTGAGAAACAAGACAGCAACCAGGCAAAAGCCGCAAAAAGCCTCGAAAATTGAACGAGGCCGAAGGGCAAAACCGATCAACAACATGGAAAAAAGCTCCTCGGTCAGAGAACAGGCTAAATAAGGTACGTATCAGGCCAAGCTTCGGATTCATCTCTGGGTTTAAAAGACGGCGACATCACTGCTACCGAGAGACAAAAATCCCCACCCTGTGGGGGGCGGGGGATGGTGTAAACTGCACGCGGAGCAGAAATCTCTGACCGTACCTATAAAGTTGCGGAGAGGGGGAGAGGGTTCACCCAGGCACTTTCCCCAAGCTCGGTTCAGGATAGATCTGTCTATCCTCTGGCCGAGGCAGCCAAGGCGGAGTTCATAATCGGCCAGAACCAGTGGGGCCGCATCAGGATGACGGTGTCGATGACGTGGATGATGCCGTTATCGGCTTCGATGTCCGCTTGGATAACGGTGGCGTTATTGACCTCGAAAACGTCCCCTTCGATCAACAAGTCGATGGGGGATCCCTCTACCGAGCCCACACTTTGGTACTTGGCCAAATCCGCCTTTTTCAGGCGACCGGGCACCACGTGGTAACACAAGATGCGGGTCAGTTGGGGGATATTTTGCACCAGGGTGGTGATGGTGCCAGGAGGCAGCTTGGCAAAAGCCCCATCGGTGGGGGCAAAAACGGTAAAGGGGCCAGGGCTTTTGAGAGTGTCTACCAGGTTTGCCGCTTTAACGGCAGTTACCAAGGTGGAAAAGCCCTCAGCAGAGACGGCAATATCAACAATATCGGGCATGGCCGGGATCCTTTTGCTGTGAAGTTGTTGCTAACTGGATTGCTGCTCGAAAGGCTTTGGGATCATTAAAGTTGCCACGGGCTAGCGATAATTCTGATCCTGAATGTAGGCGAGGCGGGCTGCTTCCCGGATCCCATATTCCGGTCGGGTGAAGCGATTGAGTTGTCCCTCAAAATAACGGCGATTCATCATCAAGTGCCGCGGATTTGGGTCATCAAGGGGATACAAGAAAGCGGCCCTTCCCGCCTGAATCACGGCTGAGGTGACGTTGTACATGGAGCGCTGGAAGCTAACCCCCAATTGAATCAGCATGTCCTCTTCGCCGCGGCAATGCTTGCGATAATACTCCACCAAATACTGGGGCAAAAAGTGGTACATATCCTGGTGCAAGAGCGTGGGCGGGATCCCGGCGGTGCCCACCGGAAACTTATCGGCGTAGAGGATCCCGTAGTGGAAGTCCAACTGGTTGGTGGGAACTTCGTTGGCCTGGGCGTTGTAGGACTTAGTGCCGCGGAAAGGAGAGGTGCGATAAAACACGGCCTCTACATAGGGGAAGGCAGCCTCATATAGCCAGGTGAATCCTTTGGATTTGGGCACAATATCGTACCATTCTCCCCGAATACGCACGCGGTGGTAGATGGGTCGTCCGGCAATGGCGAAGATCCCGTTGACCAGAAAGTTCATCGCCTCCGGCACGCTGGTAATTTTGCCTTCATCGTAGAGATCGCTCATCTCAAAAAAGACCGGAGCCATCACCTCCCAAAACAGGCCCAACACCGAGTACATGGTGGCCTGGCGGCACAGCTCCAAAAACATATCGGGGAAGAGCTTGTATAGCCCCATCAACAAGGGGTTGCCCTGGCAATAGGCGCGGATGGCGCGGTCGGCATTTTGCTTGTATTCTTCGGAATCCATGTAGGGATCCAGCAAGCCCCCCATATCCCGGTGCCAGAGCATGGCCCGCATACATTCTTCGGCAAATTCCATGTTGATGCGGTCATGCCAGAGGTGATGCAAAATTCTGGGCAGCTTGCGCTTCAGCTCCCCTTTTTCCATGAACTCCAGCAGCTCGGGGTGGGCCGTAGCCTGGCCTCGCCAAATGCGCAAATCCGCGTTATCCCCCGCGTAGTGGTTGGCCAGCTTCAGATACTCTTCAGGAATGATGAACTTGAAAAAAGGCAAGGGATCCACAAACACCTGCTCGGCAATGTAGAGCAGATCCCGCCAGTAGAAATCCATTGGCACGGCATAGGCTTTGTAGAGGCCGATAATTTGCATCAGGTTTTCCGGCGTATCCGGCAGCATGGATCCCCCAGCCTCCAAGCGGTGGACTACATCCGCAAAAGGGTGGGTAGAAGGGGGCAGCTTGCGGGCTGTGAGGGTTGTCGTCATAGAAGAAGTCTCCAACTCTTCAAAAGTTCTGGCTCCTTGAGGTCATTCCCTGGGATCTCAATTCCTGGAAGTTTCCCGATTGCCTTGATCTGCTCCAGAGAAGGCAGCCCAGCTCCCTAGGGAGAATCGGCAAGATCGCCAGCCGAGGCCAGGATAAGCGTTTGCGCTTGAGCCACCTGGGTGGATAGGGTAAACGCCAAGGGTTGTGGCCATTTCACCAGGCTCATGGGCTGGATCCCAAACCAAACGATCAAGGCCGTCAAAATCAGCCCCGGGATCCGCTCCCAGCCATGCACGCGCGGGTAGTAGGCGGTGCGGTTGTCCAACCTGCCAAAGCAGGTGCGGTTTAGCAAAATCACGAAGTACACCGCCGTCAAACCGGTGCCACAGATGCTGATCAAAGTCGGCAGAGGAAAATCTTGGTAGCTGCCCTGGAAGATCAAGAACTCCGCCACAAAGCCCACCAGGCCAGGGATCCCGGCGCTGGCCATCCCCCCCAAGATGAGCAGAGCACTCACCGTGGGCAAGCCCCGCAAGGGGTTGAGCAGGCCGTTGAGCACATCCAGATCGCGGGTTCCCACTTTGCGCTCCACCAAGCCCACCAAATCGAACAGCAGCGCCAAGATGAGACCGTGAGAGACCATCTGCACCATCGCCCCGGTCAGGCTAATGGGGGTGGCTGCCGCCATGCCCAGCAAGATGTAGCCCATGTGGCCAATGGAGCTGTAGGCCACCATGCGCTTGATGTCTTTTTGGGCGATGGCTGCCAAAGCCCCGGACAACACGGCAATGGCTCCCCACCAGGCCAGGATCCCGCCCAGGTCGGCCCAAGCTTGGGGAAACAACTGCAGCCCAAAGCGAAACAGACCGTACGTGCCTAACTTGGAGAGGATCCCTCCCAGGAGGATGGCCACTGGCGGCGACGACTCCCCGTATGCATCAGGCAACCAGGTGTGGAAGGGGATCAGCGGCATCTTAATGCCGAAAGCCACGATCAAGGCCAACAGCGTCAAGGTCTGGGCAACAGGGCTGAGAGAGGTGATGCGGATCTCCAGCAGCTCAAAGCTATGGGGATCCCCCAGCCAGTAGATGGCCAAAAAGGCCCCCAACAGAAAGATGGCGGAAACGGCGGTGTAAATCAAAAACTTGATGGCAGCATAATCCCGCTTGGGGCTGCCCCAAATGGAGATGAGCAGGTAGATCGGGATCAGCACCAGCTCGTAAAACAAGAAGAACAAAAGCAGGTTCTGGGCAACAAAAGCCCCGTTGACCGACCCGCTCATGAACAAAATGCAGCCGTATAAGAGGTTGGGCCGCTTCACCTCTGGCTCAGCTGTCAGCACCGCAATCAGCGTGAGCAGCCCATTCAAAGCCACCATCAGCAGGGAAAACCCGTCCAGGCCCAGGGAGTAGCTCAGCCCAATTGCCGGGATCCAATCCCACCGCTGCACCCACTGCAGCCCTTCCGCTTGCAGGTCAAAGTTGGCAAACAGCAGCAGCGAGATCCCCAGCAGGATCCCGGCCAAGGCCACCGCCAGCTTTCGCCCCCCCAAGCCTAAGAACAGGAGCAGGGATCCCAAGATCGGCAACACAATCAAGGCACTCAGCATGGTCTTTTCCCTCTTTATCTAAGGACTCCGTCCCGCTACCTTGCCCAAGCCTAGAGAATCAGCCAGCCCAGCAGGGCCACCCCCACCACAATCGTCAGCACGTAGGCTTGCAACTGGCCAGAGGTGGTGTATTTCAAAACCTGTCCACCCGCCAATACCGCCAAGCTGGTCAAATTTACCAAGCCGTCTACCACATAGCGGTCGAACAAGGCTGTAACCTCAGAGATGATGCGTACCGCAAACACCACACTGGCCCGGTAGAGCTTGGGGGTGTAGAAGTCGTTGGCCAACAAATCCTGCCAGTCGGCCAAGAAGGCCCAGTCCACCGGCTGCCGCTGCGGACGCAGATACAGCCAGGCTCCCAAGGCAATGCCTGTCAAGCTGGATCCCGTCATTACCCCAACAGGGATCCCTTCCAGAGCGGGAATCAGACCTAGTGCCGCTAGGATCATGGGCATGTGCAGCGCCACCCCCATCGTGACCGTCATGGGCAGCATCATCGGCCAATGCACCTCCGGCGAACGCTCGCTCATCTGCTGCGGCTTGCCCCCCCAGATCAGGCCAAACACCCGTGTCAGCCCTAGGGCCGTTACAGCATTGGTGACCAGCACGACTGCCGCCCACAACCCCTGCCCCGATTGCACCAACTGCTGCCACAGATCCGTCAGCACCCAAAAGGAACCGAAAGGCGGCAAAGCGATGATTCCGGCCATTCCGGTCAAGAAGCACAGCCCTGAGATAGGACGCCGCGACCACAGCCCGCCCAGGTAGCGCAAATCCTGGGTAATGCTGTTCCAGATCACCGTGCCCGGAGCCATCACCAACAGAGCCATGGCCGGAGCATAGGTCAGCAGCAACCCATAGGCTTGCTGGGGATGACCGGTGCCCACCGCCACAAAAATCAAGCCCATGTAGGCACTCACCAGATAAGACAAAGCTCGCTTGGCGTCGATCTGGGCCAAAGCCACCAGGGATCCCCCCACCGCCGTCAAGCTGCCGATAGTCAGCATCACCTTCAGCACCGTTGGGGAAAGCTCATAGAGGGGTTGCAGGCGAATCAACACCCAGGCCCCCGTGCCCACCACCACTGCGTTCCGCAAAATCGAGGCCGGGATCGGCCCTTCCATCGCCTCATCCAGCCACAGGTGCA
>NZ_JANSHS010000273.1:0-3973 GCF_047461695.1 Synechococcus sp. R6-7 | reverse complement strand
CTTATTATTGACTAGAGTCATGCTCTGCTGTTATTGCAGGCGGGAATAAGGGCGGGGATAGGGCTTGCGCATCTGTCGAGCCAGGTACACCTGAAAGGTTTGCGCCACCGCCCCTGCCCGCACCAGGGGAACCTCGGCCACAGGCTCGATTTGGGCAAAGTAGTCGCCATAGGTGGCTGGGATCCCTGCCCTCGGCTGGAACAGCTTGGAAGTGATGAGCAGCCCATCCTGCCCCAGCCAGTCCTGCGGCTGCGACCAAAAGGCAAAGCCCCGCAAATCTGCATCCAGGCAGGTCAGAGGCTTGTCCGTCAGCGGAGCCAGGGCCATGGCGATCTGACCGCCCAAAAAATAGACATTGGTAAAAACGAACTCTGCCTCCTCAAGGGCTTGAGCCAGGTGGGGATCCGTCCGAAACCGCTGCCGCAACTGCTCAATTTCAATGAGCTGAGTAGAGGGATCCTGCTCCACGGGCCACAGGCCCAGCCCGCCAGGAGCCTGCAGCAGGCCATAGCGCACATGGGCCAGCCCCACCCCCACCACCAAGCTGACCATCACCGCCGTCCCCACTAAGGTTCGCTTCGCTCCCGGCCACCGTTCCCAGAAGGATCCCAGCAGCAGCGTCAGCACCCAAAACCCCGGCATGGGCCAGGTGGGCAAGATGGGCCGGTAGCCTCCCATCAAGGTAAAGGCCAACACCAGCGGTAATCCACAGGCCAGGATCAAAAGGTGCTTGAGCTCTTCATCCGTCAGCCGCATCCCGCGGAGAATCTGCAGGGCCACCCGACCCGTCCCTGCCAAACTCGCCCACCCCAAAGGGATCCCCAAGCTGGGGAACAGGTAAAAGATTTCAGAAAGGATCGTCAGCCCCAGCGCTTGCAGTTGATACCCTGCCTCCGGCACCGCCCGCCCCGCCTGAAAGCGAAAGGAGACCCAATCCTGCTGGGCGTTCCAGATCAGCACCGGGCTGAAGGCCAGCACAAAACCCAGCACCGCCAGCACCGTCCAGCCCGACCTCAAGGCACAGCGATGAACTGGGCTGAGCAGACAAAAGAGTACCAGGCCGAACCCCAAAGCCAAGCCGTGGTACTTCCCCAAGCAGGCCAGCCCCACCAAGAGACCTGTGAGCGCTAGCCTAGGCCCTGGCCGATAGCGAGCCGCCCCATAGACAGCCAATTTCCCCTGCCCCAAAGGAGCCGGAAAAAACTCCTGAGCGGCCACCCACAAGGTTGCTGCCGTAAAAAAGATCAGCGGGCTATCCGGCAAGGTCAGCACCCCAAACCCAATCCAAAGGATCGGCGCGATGCTGATAGCCGCCAAGCTGATCAGTCCTGCCCGATCAGAGAAAAGGCGTGCTCCGGTGTAGTAGAGGAATAGGGAAGAGCCACAATACAGCAGCAGGGATCCCAGTCGAATAGAAAAAGCCGACACCTGGCCGGTCAAGGCAGGCCCCAAGCCCGTTGTCCAGGCCACCAGCGGCGGATGGTCAAAATAGCTCCAATCCAGATGGCGGGTGTAGAGGTAGTAGTAGGCTTCGTCAAAGCCCGGCGGCAAAAGGGCAGCCACCAGGCCCCGCATGAACAAGCCCAACCCCAGGATTAGCCAAACCGCTCTAGGCAATGGAGGGGATCCCTATGGGCAGATGGACAGATCTAACTTACCTTGAATACCTCTCGGGGCTACGTCCCTCTAGTATTATGATTTTGCCTCCGGCAAAATGACCGGACACCCCAAAAATTGACCCAGCTTCTCGGCCTCTGCCCGCGCCTCTGGTTCCTTATCAGTGTAGCAGACTGACAGCAAAGGTTTCCGCGATTGCAATTTCACTTCTACCGAAAAGAATTCAACAAAATTCCTTTTGGCCTGAACCAAAATCTGCTGTACATCTCCAAAGGAATAAGTTTTCCGCCCTAGCGACCCAAAAGGAGTAAGGTGCTCCTCTTGGATTTGGTACCTAGAGCGGTCAAACGTTAGACGGCGACACCAAAAAGACACCTTCAGCATGAGAGCTCCTACCCAAAGAAGTAGAGCCAGAAATAGCCCTGGAAGGAGAGAATACAAGATCGCAAACACTAACTCCAGTAAGTGAAATCTATCGATATCTATCAAGAGCCGACTCTCTGTACTGTTCACAAAAGAATCAACGCGCCTTGCCAATTCCTGAGCTTCACTTTCACCAAAGGCCAACCAGGCTGGGGTTTCCCCTGTAGGCTTTTCCAGCGTGACATAGTAGCGCTCAGTCCTTTCTCCGTCGTCATCCTCCACAATTTCAGTTTTGACTGCAGCTCCTCTTACATCTATGTGAAGTGTAGTTTGGCTCGGCAAAGGTAGAAACGGCTGGAAAGACACTTCACAATTAACCGTAGACTGGTCAACTCGAAAACAAGTGAAACGGCGCTCACCCTGGGAAGACCAGATCGAAGATAAAGCCATAAAAAGGATGAACGCAAAGAAACAGATAAAAACAAAAGTAGCAAGAGACCCAAGGAAACCTACAGAAGACTCTTGGTACACGCGCTTGTTGGGGCTCTCCTCCACGCATTTCATAGACTCAACTCCGGGAAAGCTGGATTTGTTTAGATTATGGCTTGCTAGTCTGCCGGTCGTCTGTTTCCGAGAATACGAAGCGTTTAAAAATTATGAAAAGCAGTAAGTCCTCCGGTTTTCGCTGTGCTGTATTCAACTTCCCCTCTCTCCAACCAGGAGCGGAAATTGAGTGGCTGACTGCACGAGGCGCCGGGAAGAGGTTTTAAATCAAGCAAGTTAAAGGTTTGAGCTGTTGAATGTACGCAAGTGAGTTAGGTTTTTCATGTCTTCCCAGTTTCTTTTGAATGTGATTTAAAACTATGGATCCAAGTGCGAAAAGTCTGAGGACTTGCCCGCACCTAATTCATGTTCTGAGGTATTATGTTATCTCCAATACCTCTAAAATGTCCTGGCTGCTTTTCGGGATCCCAAGGTCTTTCCCAGAAGCCGTGGGGTGGCATAACAGTGGGATGAGCGCCAAACTAGCGGTGGTGCTCATGTGAGGATTGCAATGGAAGGCAGACCTAGGGCTAGGGTAGGGCGGCCTGTGCCGAAATCTCTGGAGACAAGGCAAAATGGCCGGCAACTTGCTCAACGGCGCCGACGCAGAGGTTCTTGGATCCCTTCACCGCGAAGCTCTAGGCAGTGGGGAACAGCGCTGGGATGGCTCTTGGGGGAGCGGATCCCGACGGCCCGCCAGCTTGACTTTCGCGCCGGCATGACCGGACTGGCTTTGATCATCGCCCTATTTGTAACAGGAGCACGTCTGGTTTATTTGCAACATCAACAGGCACCCCTATTGCAGCAGCGAGCCGAAGCCCAGCAGCGAGCCCAGCTAAGACCTTTCATTCCTCGTCGCTCAATTGTGGATCGTCATTCTATTGCCAAGCAGCAGGCAGAATTGCTGGCCGTAGATCGCCCTGTCTACACCCTCTGGGCCCATCCCCGTCTCTTCGGCAAACGCACCCCGGAGGAAATGGCCACTGCCCTTGCTCCCCTGTTGCGGCGTCCGGTGGAGCAACTGACGCAGCGGCTGTCGGTTAATCATGCGGTGCGGGTGGAGCGCTGGGTATCCCAGGAGGTGGCGGATCAAATTCAGGCTCTGCATCTGGATGGCCTGGAGCTGGTGAGCGAGCGGCAACGCGTTTACCCCCAAAAAGAGATGGCCGCTGAGGTGGTAGGCTATGTAGATCTGGATCATCAGGGCCAAGCAGGAGTCGAATATTCCCGACAAGAGCTGCTGGAGCGTACCGTTCAACCTGTTACTATTCCTCGCGATGGCTACGGACGACTGTTGGCTGCCGAGGTGCCGGAAGGGCTGCTGCAATCTGGCGAGACAGTGCTGCAACTTACCCTAGATATGCGTCTGCAAAGAGCTGCCCGCGCTGCCCTGAAAGTGCAACTGGAGCGGTTTCGAGCCCTGCGGGGCACGGTGATTGTCCTCCAGCCC
>NZ_JANSHS010000272.1:0-7789 GCF_047461695.1 Synechococcus sp. R6-7 | reverse complement strand
CGAAGCAGTCAGGGTCGGGTAGTTTACTTTCGCATTTTTGTGCCACACTGGTGACCTCTACCACCACCACAGGGGGGCTAGGCAACCCGCTGTTGGCCACCGGTGAAGACGTCACTTCTCTGCTGCTGGCGGTGGTGGTGGTGCTGTTGATGGGTTGGCTCGTGCGCTGGCTGGGCAAGCGGGCGTTGAAACTGGGGTTCCGCAGCAGAAATGTCGATCCCCAGTCTCAGGGATCCCCGCCGACGGCTGTTCTACACTGGAGAAGGTTTTAACTGGATGGTTTTGCCATGCCGCCTCGCTGGCCCCGGAAGCCCTCCCGTCGGGATCCCGAATTTCGCAAGCTGGATGATCGCTATACCTATGCCGCCCACCTGTCTGTTTTCCTCTGTAGCGGGTCTGGGCTGGTGTTTTTTCAGCAACTGTACCGCGCGGATTGGCCGTGGCTGGTGCCCCTGTTGGGCTGGTGGGCTTTGGGGCTAGGGATCCACAGCTTCTGGATCTTTTTTGTGGCCCGCTATCCCGTCGAGGCCGGCTTTGGGGAGCTCACTCCCGGCGCGCACGAAAACCCAACAGCCGCGGAGACGGATCCCTCCAGAGCCAGCTAGGACTTAGAGAGGGGATGATCCCCTTGCTCCTGTTCTCAGCCAGGGGAGGTAGAAGCTCCACCTGGTCGCCGCTGCCGCCGCAGCAGCAGGGGGGAGAGGTCGCTCTCGTCGTAAATATCGCCCACCAGCTCCTCCAAAATGTCCTCCAGCGTGATCAGGCCGGTGGTGCCGCCAAACTCATCCACCACGATCCCCAGGTGTTGGCGAGAGCGCAGCATTTCCTTGAGCAACAAGCTGACCCGCTTGGTGTCCGGCACAAAAAAAGGCGGTGCCATCGCCTGGGTCACTTCGGCATTGCCTTTTTGATCGAGATAGCGCAAGGCTTGCTTGAGGTGGATAATGCCGACGATCTCGTCCTTGGATTCTCCCTGCACGGGGATGCGCGAGTAGCCCGTTTCCAAACAGAGCTTTACCACATCCTGCAGTGTTTTGTCGTGGGAGATGGTCTCCATTTTAACTCTGGGCTTGGCCACGTCCCGCGCCTGCAGCAAGTCCAAAGCCAAGGCCCCACGGAACAGCCGCCGTTTTTGCCAATCCAGCAGCCCCCGCTGCCCCAACACATCGATCAGCAGCTCCAAATCCTTGAGAGAAGCGGTGGCCGTCAGGGGGGAGAATTCCAATAGATTGAAGAGCCTGCTGACAACCCACTCAAAAGCGTCGCTAAAAGGGCGCAACAGCACCGATAGGACATGAACAGGCCGCACCACCCAGCGGAACACCCCCAGTGGATGGCTCACCGCCAAGGACTTTGGGGCTACTTCCCCAAACAGGAGCACCACAATCGTGGTAGGCACGGTGGCAGCCAAAGCTCCAATCTGGGTTCCCAACAGTTCAATAGAGAGGGTTGTGGCCAAAGCGGCAATGCCGATGTTGACAAAGTTGTTCACCAGCAACAGGGTGGTGATCAGCCGCGAGCGCTGTTGTTGGGCCAGTCGATACAAGCCCTGTGGATCCCCTTGTTCTTCGATCAGAGATTCCAGGCGCAGGTTGTCCATGGCCGTGATGGCGGTTTCGGCCCCAGAGCAAGCTCCTGAGAGGAGCAGCAAAAAGGCCAAGAGGAAGACATTAACCATAGCGCTCCGTTACGGGATATGGGTGGCGTCGAAGGACTAAACCCAAGCTGCTCAAGCCAGTCAGCTCCTCGAAGATCTTATTCATCCCGTTGATTTGTTCTTGATTGAATTGAGTTAAGGCTACTGATCGAAATGGGCGGAGCCGGATCGCTCCAAAAGTTGCCGGTACAACATGACAATCTTGTCTTGCACCTCGGATTGGCTCAGGTGATCTGTGTCGATCAAGATGGCATCGGGGGCAGGCCGCAAAGGAGAAATCAGCCGTTCGCTATCACGGCGATCCCGCTGCTCGATTTGCGCCTTCAATTCTTCAAGGGGTACCATTTGCCCTTGAGCTTGGAGTTGGTGTTGCCGACGCTGCGCCCGCTCCCCGACAGAAGCGGTCAAGAAAACCTTCAGCTCTGCATCAGGAAAGACGTGGGTGCCGATATCCCGCCCCTCCAAGACAGCACCGCCATCCCGGCCAATGCTGCGTTGCCGCTTCACCAGCTCCTGGCGTACTCCCGGCACTGCCGCCACGTGAGAGACCCAGCGGGTCACTTCCGGAGAGCGAATGGCCTGGGTAATTTCTTCGCCATCGGCCCAGATGCGGGTCGGCTCTGTCGAAGAGGTGCCACTTTGCAGGGTGAGCTGGGTTTGGGCGGCCAGTTGGGTGAGTTGCTCGGCATCGTCCAAAGGGATCCCCCGTTGCAGTGCCAGCCAGGTGATGGCCCGATACATGGCTCCGGTATCCAAGTAGAGCAGTTGCAGTTGGGCTGCCACTGCCCGCGCCACGGTGGATTTTCCGGCTCCAGCCGGGCCATCGATGGCAATCAGCGGGCGACGCGGGGGAGAGGTCGTGCCGGAAGAGGGCGGTGCCGCATGCTGGACTCTCTCCGGCGAGGGATCCCCTTGCTCTGGGGAAAGGAGCAGGTTGTCGATCAGGCGAGTCTGCCCCACATAGGCAGCAATGGCCAGCAGGCCCTTGTCTTCCACCCGCGGCAGCGGCTGTAGCGTTTGGGGATCCACCAATTCCAGGTACTGCAGTTGCAGCTCTGGGGTATGCTCCAGCTCAGCACGGGCGGCGGCAAGGATCCCTTCTGCTGAGGGATCCCCGGCCTGCCAATGGTCATATCCCCGACGCAAGGCCCGGTATAGCCCGGCAGCCACCTGTCGTTCAGCAGCAGAAAGGTAGCGGTTGCGGGAGCTACAGGCAAGGCCATCGGCTTCTCGCACCGTGGGGCAGGGAACAATCGTGGTGGGTATTTGCAGATCCCGAACCAAACGCTGAATGATCGCCAGTTGCTGGGCGTCTTTTTGGCCGAAGTAGGCCCGCTGCGGCTGCACCAGGTTCAGCAGTTGCAGCACAATGGTGGCTACACCGCGAAAGTGGCCAGGTCGGTGGGGGGCGCAGAGGGTCTGCAGAAGGGATTCGGGGGGCATGACCCAGGTGCGGTCGCTTCCGGTTGCGGGGTCGGCTCCCATCTCCTCCGGGTCGGGCGCAAACACCACATCTACATCTGCTGCCTCGCACAAGGCCCGATCCCCCTCTTCGTCGCGGGGATAGCGATCCCAGTCTTCGTTGGGGCCAAATTGCAGCGGATTGACGAAAATGCTGACCACCGTGTGGTCACACTCTTGCCGGCAGCGGCGGATTAGGCTGAGATGGCCCTCATGCAGGGATCCCATCGTGGGCACCAAGCCAACTGTGGATCCCCGCCAATCGGCTACCTGCTCCCGCAAAGCAGCAACTGTGCGCAGCCAGTGCATCGCCATGCCACCTCAATCTCTCTCTCCCCTATGGGTTTTCTCCAACCCCCCCAAAGGCTGCTCCTACAGGCCGATCTTGTTGCTGCGTTGATACTGCCTGTAGGCTGCCACGAACAAGCCCGCCAAGGTGACCACCACCATGCCCAAGACGATCCCCAACAAAATCGGCTCGATCACAACACAGACCTCCCAGTTCAAACCTAGATCATGATAAGCCAAGCCCAAACCTATCCTCACCGTTCCTTGCCAAGGAAATCGAGGGGGGATCCCCTAATAAAATGCAGGGGATCCGCGAAGCCGTTGAGATGGCATACCCATAGCCCATGAGGTCAATTGTCTTGTCCGGGGATGGCGGAGACTTGAAGGAGTGCCTGTCCAAACTGGAAGAGCAACTGCGCCCTTTGGCAGACAAGGCCGTTCCCCTGCTGGTGGCAGACTCCGATCCGGTGCAGGTGTGGGCGGCAGTTTTGACCTGCCAACGCTTGGGGATCCCGCTGTTCCTGGGTAATCCCCACTGGGGAGAACGGGAATGGGGACAGGCTTTGGCGGATATGGGATCCGGCTGGTGCTGGCGCCAGGGCCGACTGGAAGGGGATCCCGCCCCCTTGAATCCGCGCCTGCGAGAGTTGCGGGAAGTTTTGCCCAGCTCCCATTGGCCGTTGATCGGCATCCCCACGGGTGGCTCTGGCGGCCAAGTGAAATGGGCCCTGCACTCTTGGCTGACCCTCAGTGCCTCGGCCAAAGCCCACCAACAGCACTTTGCCGTTGGGCCTGTACACAGCTATTGCGTTCTGCCCTTGTACCACGTCAGCGGCTTGATGCAGGCAGTCCGCTCCTGGCTGAGCGGTGGGCAGTGGGTTGTCTGGGATTGGAAACGGCAACAGCAGGCCGAGTCTTGGGATCCCCCTTTGCCGGGGAGCTTTCTATCGCTGGTGCCCACTCAGTTGCAACGGCTGTTGCTCAGCGCCCATCCGGGAGTTTTGGAGAGCCTGCGCCAATTTCGGGCCATTTTGGTCGGCGGTGGCCCCACCTGGCCCAGCTTGCGGCAACAGGCCCGGCAACTTCACCTTCCCCTTGCCCTCACCTACGGTATGACCGAGACCGCCTCCCAGGTGTGTACGTTACTGCCAGAAGCCTTTTGGCAAGGGAGCGACAGTCTGGGTCGGCCTCTGCCCCACGCCACGCTCCAGATCCGCAGCGAAAAAGGGGATCCCCTGCCCAGCCATGCTGTGGGCTACATTCACATTCAGGCAGAGTCGCTGGCACTGGGCTACTACCCGCACCTAAGTGCTACGCACCGCTTACGCGAAGGGCAACAGCAAGGCTTTACCCCCGGCGATTTGGGCTATCTAGACCCCCAGGGATGTCTCCATTGGCTGGGTCGAGCCGATGACCTAATCCTAACCGGCGGGGAAAAGGTGATGGCTGCGGAAGTGGAAGGGGAGATCCGAGCCAGCGGCTGGGTGGAAGATGTGTGCGTGTTGGGCCTACCGGATGCCGAATGGGGGCAGCAGGTGGTGGCGGTGGTCGTCCCCAAAACGGGGATCCCCAAAGAGCTGGAAATGCACCTGAAGCAACACCTAAGCCGCCAACTGAGTCCCTTCAAGCACCCCAAGCACTGGCTGTGGTGTACGGGGATCCCGCGCAACCCTCAGGGCAAAGTCAACCGCCAACAACTCCGGCAGTGGGCAGCTCAGACGTTGGGGATCCCAACGCAGGCAAGTTAGCGGGATCCCTCCCGAATGCCCAGACGGGCTAAATCTCGCTTGATTTCAAAGGCCAATTCTCGGTTGTGCGGCTCCGTGGCCAAAGCTTTTCTCAAGTAGGCTTCCGCCTGCTGATAGCGCCCCTCGTAGATCAAATGGTTGCCGAAGCGCTGGTAGGCCAACGCCAAGATGTGGATGGCCTCGCTGGAGTTGGGAAACCGTTTCAGCAGCGCCTCCGCCTGGGCCACCGCCGTGGGCAACTTCCGCTCCCGCCAGGCTGCCTTGACGCGGGCAATCCCCTCCTTGAGCCCTTCCGGATTGGGCTGCTCTGCCGATGAGGGGCCTATGCTGCGAATGACCACCCGCCTTTCGCCGGCAGCAGGAGAGCTGGGTGGAGATTGACGTTGTGCAGATTGACGTTGTGCATCGTAGCGCCGCCGCTGCTCAGGGTCGCTCAGCACTTGGTAGGCTTGGTGGATTTGTTGGAAACGCTCTCGGGATCCCTCCCCTGCCACATCAGGGTGAAACTGCCGCGCCAACCGTCGAAACGCCTGTTTAATCTCTTCAATGTCCGCTGCAGGAGATAGGTTCAGGATCGCGTAGTAATCCATAAACAGTGGCGAAGTCAAGGGAGCGGGAAAAGACTTGACCGAAAACCAGCTCTAGTCTACCCCTGTAGCCCCGGCTTGACTAAGGGATCCCACCAAGCGCTTGGTTCTCCCGCTTCCCTCAGCAGCAGGGATCCAGTGTTAGACTTTGCCCAAGTTGTTTGGAGCCTCCATTCCGGCCTATCGAGGATCCCTTCCTGTTGCCCAACTTCATTGCAACTTGGCTTTTTTATTTCTATCTGTTATGAGTGAAGCGCTTCATCAAGCTCTTGCCAATCGAGATCTAAAACAATTATTGGCCCATTTGCAGCGGGGGGAAGATGTAAATGCTGTCGATGCTCAGGGAATGACCTTGCTTCACAAAGCGACACTCCTTGGCCATCTGGGACTGCTGGACTTGCTCTTAGTATATGGCGCCTCCCCCAATGCCTTAGATCCCACAGGTGCTACCCCTCTCCATTTGGCTGCCGCCAGGGGTCAGGTCAAGCTGGTGGAGCGTCTCTTGAGGGCAGGCAGTGATATCAATCTCCCAGATAACCATGGCTATACCCCTCTCCATCGGGCTGCTTTAACCGATCAGGTAGAAGTAATCGGTCTGCTCATCCAAAAGGGAGCCAACACCGGTCGTGTTCTCCACTGGGCCACAGCCACCGGTCGAAAAAGCATTCTGGCCCGCCTACTATCCAAGGGAGTGCCGGTGGATGCCACTGACGAAACAGGCCGAACCCCTCTGCATGAAGCCGCCACCCGAGGGGATTTGGGCATCGCTCGCTTTCTGCTCTTGTACGGGGCCAATGCCAATGCGCGCAACCGATTCGGGGCGACACCGATGCACTGGGCTGCTTGGGAAGGACACATCGAAATCCTGGAGCTTTTGCTGGAAAATGGAGCCGAACTAAACCCTCGCAATGAAGATGGGCATACCCCCTTAGCCTATGCACAAAAACGCCAACACAGGCTGGCTGCTCAATGGTTACAAGATCGAGGAGCAACTCTTTAGCTTAGTATCAAGTTTGGCATAGAGAGTAAAACAAAAGTTAATGAAAATGCTGCTATTTCAAGTCATAGGGTATTTGGTCTTCCTCCCTTCTCATGAGATGGGGTTTGAGAGTGAGGGTAACCCCTACAGAAAAAAGGAGAGAGGCTGTTAGGCTTTCCTCCCTCCAGTCTCTTCGTCGCGGTTAGCGTTAACGCCAGCTAGATTCTAACTGATTCTTCCACCTGATTCAACTTTTTTCTAGAGTTTCTCTTGAGCCCAACATAAATTTTTGAACGACAAAACAAGACATAGGACAGACAGTTTGTCCCAAAAGGTTGGTCTTTTTCCTTAGCTTCTGACAAGTTTGCAAAGGAAACTAGAGCAGCAATCTTTGTATTCGGTCTTGTCTTCCGGTTCCCGAAGCCAGATTGCCCCCTTCCAAAGCCATAACCCTCAGCCGCTGTTGCTCCTTTACACTGCCACCTCCACAGATTGACATGAGCAAGCAAAAAATCTCTCTATCAACTGACTCTGACTCTCATTAGCACAGAACCTTGCTTAGCCTTGGAGAGGAGAAAAAGGGATCCCTGCTGACGCAGATGGCCAGCTCTGCCAGCACAGGATCCCTGCCACATCCAAGACAAGAGAAGAAGACTGATGGATATGACTCCACGACTCAACTGAGTAACAGCATAGCTTTATTGAGATTGAATCGCAATGCCTAGCCAACGTAAGAGGAAATGTTCTTGACAAAACTGCTTCAAGTAGTCGTTTCAAGTTAGGGTGAGACGCTTGGGCTACTGAGGAGAGCCTTCTGATTCCCTGTATTCAAGGCTTTAGGTATGGGTGCAGTGTCCCAGTTTGAATCGAAATGGCCACAAGCAGAGTACCTGGGCTAAAGGGTAATTGGCCAAGATTTGCAGTTTCAGCCCTCTTGAGAGGATAGGTCGCGGAGTTGTGGGCACAGCACAGGTTCAAGGGGGGGTGAGGGGCTGATAGCAGTCGTGGTTCTTATTACCCTCTATTTCAACTGCTCGCGTAGCGGGCCGGAGGCCTTAGCAGGAAGCAA
>NZ_JANSHS010000271.1:0-5212 GCF_047461695.1 Synechococcus sp. R6-7 | reverse complement strand
TTTCTGGCCCGTTCCTCGGCTGGATCGGGGGCTTGAGCTTTGGCAACTGCCTCCTCCAGTTGGGCCATCACCGTCTCTGCCGGTTCAGCGGAGCGGACGACATAAAACATTAGGTTAATGGCTTCGTTGGCCGTCAGTTTGAGGGTTTCTTTTCCTTTGGGCACCAGCGCGATCTTGCCATCTGTGGTTGTGATGGCTGTGTGGGATCCCTTGGCCAGAATCTCCCCCGCTTTTTCCAGAGTGACAAGCATATCCGTAGCTCACGGCAGCAGGACATCTACTATCCTATCGAATGTCTTGGGGCAAACGTTCCAGAAGGGTCTAAGCCATTTGGCGGATTGGGTGGGTTCATCATGGGTTGCCATGCTCTGCCAGCCAAGCATGCAAGTGGGGAAACAACTTTTGATTGGCTCCCGGGAAGGGAAATTCCGACAGTTCCGCCGGGCTGACCCAGCGCACCTCGCTACATTGCAGGGCTTGGGCTTCTCCGCCCAGGTAGCGACAGATAAAAGCGATAAGAGTAACGGTGAAATGGGTATAGGCATGTTCGACGGTGGCTAGCGGCGCGACCACCTCGATATCGATGCCGATTTCTTCTTTTACCTCCCGTACTACACACTCGGCAGCCGTTTCTCCCGGCTCGATTTTGCCTCCGGGAAACTCCCACAGCCCGCTGAGCATTGAGCTTTCCAGTCGTCGATCGATAAGGATTTCTTTTCCCCGAAGAACAATGGCAACCGCGATTTGCTTATGAGGACGGGAGGCACGGGGTGCAGACATAGGCAATTGTTGGTGTTGACCTCGATTGTAGGCGCTGCAATCCGCTTGCCAAGGGCACTGGCCACAGTGAGGCTTTTTGGGACGACAGACGGTAGCCCCCAAATCCATCAGGGCTTGGTTAAAAGCCCGCGGCTGCACGGGATCCAACAATTGCTCGGAAAGCTGCCACAGCAGGGACAGACACTGGGACGGAGGCTGCTGCAAAGCCACCAAGCGAGCCAGCACCCGCTTGACGTTGCCATCCAAAATGGGCAAAGGCTGATCGAAGGCAGCGCTGAGAATGCCGCCAGCCGTGGTGCGCCCGATCCCCGGCAGAGCCAACACCTGCTCCAGATCCCTGGGGAACTCACCGTTTCGCTCCCGCATCAAAATTTGGGCAGCTTTGTGCAAGTTCAGGGCCCGCCGATAGTAGCCCAGGCCCTCCCACAGTTTCAGCACCTGCTGCTGGGGGGCTGCCGCCAGTGCTGGGATCCCAGGCAGGGTCTGCATCCAGCGCTGAAAGTAGGGAATGACCGTTGCCACCTGGGTTTGCTGTAACATCACTTCCGAAACCCAAATGGCGTAAGGATCCCGGGTGCGGCGCCAGGGCAGATCCCTTCCGTGGTCACGGTACCAACGTTGAAGAGACTGCCGCAAGCGTTGCAAGAAAGCCTCGTCCCACTCCCCTCCTTTGCTCGGAAGGCTGGCAATGTAGGAAAAACTGACCTCGGCTTCTGATATGGGCTGAGACTCAAGCTGCGTAAGCAAAGTGCAAAGCCCACCAGATCAGGGCCGAAACCACACCGGCCACAATTCCTGCCGAGATCAAAACGACAATTGGGCTATCTGCCCCCTTGAACTTCATAATGCCGCGATTGTAGTCAGCCATCCTTGCCTCCTACCAGCTCTGGCGTTGGGGTTGTCAGGGATGTTGATCGGGATCCAGATCTGCCAGCTCTATTCACAGGGAAAGCTGTGGCGAAGATGTCCCAGTAGAGGTGCTCCGCACCGCCGGCGCAAACATGCCTGGGGAGAAGCACCGTCCTCGGTCATGCATGATACAACCTTAGCATGGAACAGACTTTGACCCTGGTGATTTGGACTGTTTGGAATAACCAGAAGCTAGGCAACCCGCAGGACTAACCGGTCTGCTTCCCACTGTCGAAATAGGTTGAGAAGGTGGTCGGCTCTCTCTTCATGGGCAGCCAGGATCTCAGCGCCAGAACGGGCTTGATTGGCCAAGGGCAGCAGCAGCTCCACCACTTGGTAGCGGGTAGAGGCCATCATCTTGCCAGGGATCCGGGCGATAGGCCAGAAAATATCCATCTTCTGGGTCAGGATCTGGGCCGGATCCAGCTTGCCCAACAGATCTGAAAAGGGGATTTTTTGATCCCAGTAGCGCACGCTGCCATAGCGGACAAACAAGGGGTTGAGTTGCCAGCGGGATCCCTTAAAAAATTCGACTGTAAAGGGATCCCAGTGGTCCACCTTTTTCCCTTGATGGCAACACCAGAAGAGATTTTGCGTGTGATACAGAGGCTCCAGATACTCCATGACCCGCAGTTGGTCGATGCGAGCAAGGGCCTCGTAGCGGCGATGGAACTCCGGGTGGGTGGCGGCAATCAACGGCCTGGCGTTCCAATAGTCCAAGTAGGGGGCTACATCGATAAACTCCAGCCCGGCTTGGGCAAGCAAGTCGGGAATCTCGCCGATGTCGAAAGGAATATCATTGGCATGGAAGAAATTATCGACAATGTTTTCATCTTGTCCATAGTATTCTTGGTGAGCCTTGGCGTGCTTGGCCAAAAGGGAATTGGGGCTGGCTCCCTTCAGCAGTTGCCGCACAAATTCGATCTTTTCTGGGGTTGCAGGTGGGGTGATGCCCAACAACTCCAAGGCTCGCCGAATGCGGTACAGATGCCAACGGCCTGAACGGTTGTAGAGCATCAGCGCCATCACCCCATCGGGAGCCAACCGCGATGCCAGATTGCTCAAAGCCTTCACCGGATCTGCAGTGTGGTGAATCACGCCGTAGGAGCTGATCATGTCGAAGCTGCCTTCGGGCCAAGTAGAGGGATCCAGCAGATCCCCGTACTGCACAGAGCAGTTGCGCAGGCCGTGGTGCTTAATTCGCTTCTGGGCCATCTCCAGGGCTGGGCGGCTGATGTCGATCCCGACCACCGAACCATAGCCGGGGTTGCTGGCGGCAATGCCATGCACTTCCCAGCCGGTGCCACACCCGGCCACCAAAAACCTGGATCCTGTGGGCTCTTGCAGCCTACGGGTGCGGGCGTACTGCGCCAAGGTATAGCTGCCCAGACTGGAGAAGCCCTCAAAGGGCCGGTCGTAAGGAATAGGAGGATAGGGGAAAGTCTCGTACTGGGCCTGCACTGCCTGGGTAATCTCGGCTTCGCTCACCAAAAGCACTTCCTCCCACGCGTTCCCCCCCATCCTAAGGTCTTCTTGACGCTTTGAGCCGGGAGATCTTGCTGGGTTGCCCGTCTGAGAACCTGGCCCTTCACAGCCTGGTTGTAAACCCCGCCGGAGGCAGAGCGGGCGGGACGGAGTCCTCACAAAACCGAGTGAGGCAGGCGACCCTCTGCCGAGCCGTTGGCTAAGGCCCTGCCAGAGCGTGAGTTGCCCGCTTGTAGGCTTCCTCCAGCGTCTCTGCCAAGGTGGGGTGAACGTGCACCAAACCGGCCAGTTCTCGCACCGTGGCCCGGCGAGCAATGGCCTGAGCTGCCTCGTGAATCAAATCCGCCGCATGGGGCCCGAAGATATGGGATCCCAGCAGTAGGCCGGTGCTCTTGTCAAAGACCAGCTTGACCATGCCCTCTGTCTCTCCCGAAGCAATGGCCTTGGAGTTGCCGCCAAAGTAGGTGCGCACCGTGCCCACGCTGTAGCCTTCCTCCTTGGCCTGAGGTTCGGTCAGCCCCACAAAACCCATTTCCGGGTGGGTGAACACCGCGGCCGGGATGCTGAGGTAGTCCATGTAGGCAGTACGGCCACAGATGTTTTCCACGGCCACTCTCCCCTGAGCTGCCGCCGCGTGAGCCAACATCATTTTGCCTGTCACATCCCCAATGGCCCAGAGGTGAGGCAAATCGGTGGCCATGCGGCTATCGACGGGGATGAACCCCCGTTTGCCGGTGTCGATGCCCAGCTCGGCCAAGCCCAGCCCCTCTGAGACCGGGATCCGACCGGCAGCCACCAAGCAGCCATCCACCTGCAGCGTCTCGCCGTTGGAGAGGTGAATCGTTACTGGCTGGCCAGGGATCACCTGCTTGGCCGTGATCCCCACGTAGGTCTGGATTTGCCTGGGCTTAATCAGCACCCGCTGGGCCAGGCGGGCAATATCGGGGTCAAAGGCCGGCATCAGGGTCTCCAGGGCTTCGATGAGGATGACCTGGGATCCCAAGGCAGTGTAGATGTCGGCAAACTCCTGGCCAATGTAGCCGCTGCCGATAATCGCTAGGCGCTCCGGGATCCACTCCAGCCGCACCGCCTCGTCGCTGGTGAACACCGTCCGGCCATCCACCTCGATGCCAGGGGGCACAAAGGGGCGGGAGCCCGTCGCGAGAATGACATCCTGTGCCGTGTAGGTGTGGGATCCCTTCTCTTCCTGGACTTCCACCTGCTGGGGTGCCACCAACTTGCCTCGCCCTCTCAGGATTGTTACCCCCAGCTTCTCCAGCGAGCGAGTCATGTCGGCGCGGATCTTCTCCACCACTTGGGCAGCATGATTGGCAATAGCCTCTCGGTTCACCTGAAGGGATCCCACTTGGATGCCCAGCCCAGAGCTATGTTGCAGTTCCCGCAGGCGTCCTGAGGCGGCCAGCAGAGCCTTGGAGGGGATGCAGCCGCGGTTGATGCAGGTGCCGCCCATTTCTGCACCTTCAACGATGGCGGTCTTCAGGCCAGATTCGACCGCATGTAAAGCAGCGCCGTGGCCGCCGACGCCGGCACCGATGATGATTACGTCAAAATCGAAGCTCATGGCGAGATTGGATAACCGGTGCTTCATTCTCTCATCTTGTCGGCCTTCCCAGAAACCTGGCTAGGGGCACCCAAGCCATGCAGTAGCATAGAGTCGCTTGTAGGCGGGTGGGGGTACACATGACACTCCAAGCTTTGATCTTCGATGTGGACGGCACGCTGGCGGACACGGAGCGGGATGGTCATCGCGTGGCCTTTAACGCTGCCTTTGCCGAGGCAGGGCTGGACTGGCACTGGTCGGTGGAGCTCTACGGCCAACTCCTGGCCATTACGGGGGGCAAAGAGCGCATTCGCCATTTCGTTGCAACCTGCCAGCCGCCGCTACCCCCTGGTGAAGATTTAAATGCCCTCATTGCCCGGCTGCACCAGGCCAAAACCCGCCACTACACTGCCCTATTGGCCCAAGGGGGGATCCCACTCCGCCCAGGGGTGAAGCGCCTCCTGCAGGAGGCCAGAG
>NZ_JANSHS010000270.1:0-783 GCF_047461695.1 Synechococcus sp. R6-7 | reverse complement strand
CCCCCCAGTAATGCCCCGTTCTGTCAGCAGAATGGCAAACAAGGAGGCCACCGAAGCCGCCACAATGCCCCGAGGAGCCAGCCAAGCCACAAACAGCTTCTGCCGCCAATTCAGGTCGCTGCGCCAGGTACACAGCCACACACTCAAGGGACGGATGACCAGCATCAAACACAGCACTGTGGCCAGGGATCCCCAGCCCAGGGCAAACACCGCCTTGAGGGAGAGCGTGGCAGTCAGCAGGATAAAGATCACAGAGATGGCCAACACCACCAACTGGCCGTGAAACTGCCGCACACCCCGCTCGGCAATGGCCGCCTTCTGCCGCACCACCAGGCCCGCCATCACCACTGCCATCAGCCCCGCCTCCGATCGCAGCGACTGGGCCAAGGCAAACACCCCCAGCGCCCCTGCCAGCACCACCGAGTTGCGCAACTCCTCGGTTAAAAACTGCCGCGACCAGAGCAGGAAGGATCCCATCAGCCAGCCCCCCAGCGCTCCCACCGCCGACCCGATGGCCAGACGGCTGGACAACTGTTCCAGGGCCATGAGAAAACTGGGATGGCCAGAGAGCACCACCTGCAGCACCACCACCGCCAAAATGGCCCCGATGGGATCGATGAGCACCCCTTCTCCCTCTAGGAGCGTGCTGACTGCCGGATCGACCCGTACCCGCTTCAGGATAGGGTTGATCACCGTCGGCCCTGTTACCACCACCAGGGATCCAAACAAAAAAGCCAGCCGCCAGGGAAACTCCCCCAGATAGTGAGCTGCTGCCGCTCCCCC
>NZ_JANSHS010000269.1:0-12546 GCF_047461695.1 Synechococcus sp. R6-7 | reverse complement strand
AGGGTTTTGGGGGTTAGAGGCATGCTCTTCCCACTCATGAAGATCGAGGGTGACAAAGCTGAGGGATCCCTGCAGGAAAAAACCGATGCAGAGGTGTTTGCGGCTCTAAAAGCAGGCCGGTCACAAGCTCTGGCCATTCTCTACGACCGACATGCCGGCTTGGTGTACGGAATTGCCTGCAAAATGCTGGGCAACACTGCCGAAGCCGAAGATCTCACCCAAGATATTTTTTTGAACTTGGCCCGTTCTGCCTTCGATCCCAGGCGGGGATCCCTGCGCACCTACCTGAGCATCTTGGCTCGCTCTCGCTGTTTGGATCGGCTGCGCTCTTGGCGGAATCGACAGCGCTCCCTGGAACAGGGCAGAGTGGAATTGCAGGGTAGTCCTGCTGCGGATCCCACCTTGGAGCAGTTGGCCCAAGCGGAACGGGTGGCCGAGGTGCAAACGGCCTTGGCCGAGTTGTCCGAAAGTCAACGGCAAGTCTTAAAGATGGCCTATTACGAAGGCATGAGCCAAACGGAAATTGCCAAGCAACTGGATCTGCCTTTGGGAACGGTCAAAGCCAGAGCTCGGCGGGCTCTGCTGCGGCTGCGCGAGTTGTTGGGAGGCCCCTCATGAAAGCCGAATCTGTGTCTCTCGAAGAACTGCAACTGTGGCTGGCGGGCTACGTGCTGGGGGATCTCTCCCCGGAAGAGGCCGAGCGGCTGGAAGCCTTGCTCAAGCTGCGCCCGGAGCTGCACCGAGAACTGCAAGCGTTGCAACGGGCGTTGGAGACAGCCTACGGCGTGGAGGAAAAGCAACCTCCCCCCGCCCTGCGGGCTTCTCTGTTGCAGGCACATGCGGAGCAGGCAGCCCAACCGATGCGCACCCCCGCCTGGATTGCCAAGGGATCCCGTCTCTGGCAACGGGGCTTGGGGGCGGTGGCCGCAGGCTTGATCGTCGCTTTGGGGCTGGGGAACCTCTACCTGTGGCGCAGGCTGCAGCTAGCCCAGACGCAAGGGATCCCTGGCGAGGTGTTGACCTATGAATTGCAGCCGACTGCGGAGAACCTGGCCGGCTCGGTCAAGCTTGAGGTGGATCCCCAGCGCCTGCAAGGGCGATTGGTGGCCCAAGGGTTGCCGCCTTTGCCGGAAGGCCGGGTCTATGCCCTGTGGGTGGTGCTGGAACCGGAGGCGCCCTTTACCACCGATAGGGCGGGGGCCGTTCTCGTGGCAGCTTTTCCGGTGGATGAAACAGGAAATCGCCAACAGGAGCTGCGCCTACCGCCAGTGTTTGAATCTACAGAATGGGTGCGGGCTGTGGCCATTACCGAAGAGGATGGCAATCGTCCCCAAGAGCACCAGGGATCCCCTTTGTGGATTTCCGGCTAGGGATGGATTGGCGTGGCCCGATGGCACAAGTAGGCGATTGTGATGCAGATGGATGTCAACCCAGTCTTGTGACCAAGGCAGAAGGCCTTAAGATAAAAGTCGCCACCCCAGCGAAGAACTTGGAGGCCACCCCATGGGCGAAGCGAAGCGCCGTAAAACCCGCATCAGCCAAGATCCCGACCAAGAGCTGGTGTTTCCCAACCTCAAGGATATTCCCCTCACCAAAGGGCAAGCTCGCGCCATCTACAATTGGACAACCCGTGGCGCTTGGGCAGGCATCATTCTCCTGGCCATCATTTGGGTGGTGATCCGATTTGTAGGGCCTGCCTTCGGCTGGTGGCATCTGGTCGGCTAGCCGGCCGGATCCCCTTTAGCATCCTTTGGAGTTTCCGTCTATGCGCTCTTATCTGGCAGCCGCCATTCAAATGACCAGCATTCCCGATCTGGCCAGCAACTTGCAGCAGGCGGAAGAGTGGATCGACTTTGCAGTGCGCCAGGGATGCGAGCTGGTGACGCTACCAGAAAACTTTGCCTTCATGGGGCCGGAAGCCGAGAAAGCCCGCCTTGCTCCTGAGATTGCGGAGCGGGCGGAGGAGTTTTTGGCCAAGATGGCCCAGCGTTACCAAGTATTTATTTTGGGAGGAGGGTATCCTGTGCCGGACGGGCAGGGCAAAGTTTACAATACCGCTGCCCTCTACAGCCCTGACGGCAAAGAGCTGGCCCGCTATCGCAAAATCCACCTGTTCGATGTCAATCTGCCCGACGGCAATACCTACCGCGAGTCGAACACGGTGGTCAGCGGAGATGAGGTGGTCACCTGCGAGCAAGAGCAACTGGGGAACCTCGGTTTGTCGGTCTGCTACGACGTACGCTTTCCAGAGCTGTACCGATCCCTGGTGGATCGCGGAGCCCAGATTTTGCTCATCCCTGCCGCCTTCACGGCCTACACGGGTCGGGATCACTGGCAGGTTTTGCTGCAATGCCGGGCCATTGAGAACACCTGTTACGTGATAGCCCCCGCCCAGGTGGGCACCCACTACGAGCGGCGACAGTGTCACGGCCATGCCATGATCGTGGACCCCTGGGGGACTATCTTGGCGGATGCGGGTGGCGAAAAACCGGGGGTGGCCATTGCTGAAATTAACCCAGAGCGTTTCCAGTTGGTCAGGCGGCAGATGCCTTCCCTACAACACCGTCGGCTGGCCTGCACCGTCACCCGCTAGGGATCCGCTATGCCTTGGCCCCCCCTGATTCTCTACAGCAAACCCGGCTGCCACCTCTGCGAGAGCTTGGTGGAGAAGTTGCGGCAGATCCCCGAAATCCGTGATCTGGAAGTCCGCGACATCACCTCCAACCCGAGTTGGTGGGAGCAATACCAACTGGAAGTTCCCGTGCTCACCCTGGCAGGGGATCCCGAGCGACCTTTGCCACGTCCTTCCCCTCGGCTGACGGTGAGCCAGTTGCGGGCTTGGCTTGAGAAACAGCTCCGTTGAATTTCTCCTGAATTTCTCCTGCTGCTGCCGGAGCTTTCTCTGCCATGCCTATGGAGAGAGCAGCGATTCGCTGCGGGCGGTGTAGCCGGCTTGACGCAGGGCTTCAACGGCGGCTTGGGCATTGTTAACCCAAAATTGGGATCCCATTCTCACCCAAAGGGTATGGGGATGGGCGGTGATGGCAGCCACGACAGGAATGCGATTTTCTTCTTTGGTTTCCGAGCGTTGGCGGGCGATCAAGGTTTGTAAACGATATCGATCCTCCAGTGTCCCGGCAGAGTCGAGAGGGATCTCCACCGTTACCCAACTAACAGATTCAATCGGTTGTAAATCTTCCACAATCAGTTGCACCTGTTCATCCCGCTGATCCACTTTGGCCCAAACCAATAGCCGTTGATCCACCTCCAGGCAACCGCGCAAACGTTCATAGGTTTTGGGGAAGATCACTGCTTCACAACTGCCGGTGAGATCTTCCAGTTGCAAAATGGCCATGCGATCCCCTTTCTTGGTTGTGACATTTTTAATGGCAGTCACCAGGGCGAGAACGCCCACAGAGGCATCGGCTGCGCAGCCGCCCAAGTCAGCTAGGTTTACAGGGGCCAGCAGCCGCGCTTGCTCCTGAATGCGCCGCAGCGGATGATCCGAGACATAAAACCCCAGCAGCTCCCGTTCCAGCCTCAACTTTTCCTGAGGTGGAAAATCTTCAGTAGCCGGCCCACGCGGAGCCTCCACAAATCCATTGCCGGCGCTGCTATTGCTCCCCAGTAGATCGAACAAGCTGGCTTGGCCGATGGCTTTGGACTTGGCTCGCTGCGCTGCCCAACTGAGGATGGGATCCAAATCGGCAATTAGTTGTTTACGATTTCCAGAAATACAATCAAAAGCGCCCGCACAAATCAGGGCCTCCAGGGCACGACGGTTAACAATGCGCAGATCCACCCGCTGGCAAAAATCCGCCAGAGAGGTGAAGGGGCCATCAGCTTGACGGGCAGCCAAAATGTTTTGAATGGCCCCCTCCCCTACATTCTTCACTGCCCCCAGACCAAACAAAATGCTGGATCCCTGGGGAGTAAAGTCCATTCCAGAACGGTTGATATCCGGCGGCTGAATTTGGATCCCAATTGACAAGCAATAGGTGATGTAGCGCTGTACCTTGTCCTGATCTCCCCCCACAGAAGAGAGCAAGGCTGCCATATATTCCGTTGGGTAATTGGCCTTGAGGTAAGCTGTTTGAAAAGTAATCAACCCATAGGCAGTAGAATGCGATTTATTGAAGCAATACTCGGCAAAAGCAACCATTTGATCAAACAATTCTGTGGCAACTTCTTGGCTTACACCCCGCTTGGCTGCCCCCTGCACAAATTGCTCGCGGTGTTTCTCCATCTCGGAGACTTTCTTTTTCCCCATCGCTCGCCGCAGCAGATCGGCTTGGCCTAAGGTGTATCCGGCCATGTCTTGGGCAATGCGCATGATCTGTTCCTGGTAGAGGATGGCTCCGTAGGTATCCTGAAGAATGGGCTTGAGGAGTTCGTGGGCATAGGTTACCGGTTTGCGACCGTGCTTGCGATCGATAAAGTCGGGGATCATTCCCGTATCCAATGGGCCTGGCCGGTACAAGGCCAATACTGAAGAAATATCTTCCAGGTTGGAAGGTTTGAGCTCCCGCACCACCTGCTTCATGCCAGAAGATTCCAGTTGGAAGATCCCTTCCAGCTCTCCCTTTTCCAAAAGCTGGTAGGTTTTCTTGTCGTCTAGGGGTAGGTTATCCAGATCTATATTGACGCCATTGTGTTCTCGGATCAGTTCCACTGCCCGCTGAATCATCGTCAGGTTGCGCAGACCCAAAAAGTCCATCTTCAGCAAGCCCAAAGACTCGATATCTTCCATCGAGTACTGGGTGATAATTTGGCCTTCATTGTTGTACTGCAGAGGCACGATCTCATCTAAGGGATCCTTAGCAATCACCACACCGGCAGCGTGAACCCCGAAGGTTTTGTTGGTGCCCTCCAACAAACGTGCCAGCTCGATCCAGCGGTGGGTGGTTGGGTCTTTCTCGTATTTTTCTTTGAACTCTGGAGCGGGAGTATCCTCGCCAATCATCTCTTCCAATTTTGCGGGCTTGCCTCGGGATACCGGGATCAATTTCGCCATTTTGTCGGCTTCTGAGTAGGGAATGTCTAAGACTCGACCGACATCTTTGAGAATGGCTTTAGAGGTCATGCGGTTAAAGGTGATGATCTGGGCGACTCGCTCTTGGCCGTATTTGCGGGTCACATAGTCGATCAGCTCTCCCCGCCGCTCGATGCAAAAATCCGTATCGATATCCGGCATCGATTGACGTTCTGGATTGAGAAATCGCTCAAACAGTAGGCCGTATTTAACCGGGTCAATGTTGGTAATTTGTAGGGCATAGGCCACCAGGGATCCTGCTGCCGAGCCTCGCCCCGGCCCCACCGGGATCCCCTGCTCGCGGGCATAGCGAACGTAGTCCCAGACCACCAGGAAATAGCTGGAGAAGCCCTTTTGTTGGATGATGTTCAGCTCAAAGCGCAGGCGCTCCTGGTAGTTTTGGGGGATCTGATCCGGCTGAGCAACACCGCAGCGCTTCGCCAGCCCCTGCCAGGCCAATTCTGTGAGATAGCTATCGGCAGAATGGCCCGGTGGAACCGGGTAGTCGGGCATGCGCATTTCCCCAAATAGGTCATAGCCCTCGATCTTTTCCAGCACCTTCAGGGTGTTGGCGATGGCCTCGTCAATCACCTCCTGTTCCAAATGGTCACGGCAGAGACGGCGCATCTCTTCTGGGCTTTTCAGGTATTCGGTTCCGGTGTAGCGAAGGCGATTTTTTTCAGTAAGGGATTTGCCTGTTTGAATGCAGAGCAGCGCATCGTGGGCCTCTACATCCCAGCAGGAAATAAAATGGCTATCGTTGGTGAGGATGATCGGGATCCCCAATTCGCGGGCGATGCGCACCAACTGCACATTGACAAAGCGATCTTCTTGATAACCGTGATCCTGAATCTCGATGTAATAATCATCCCCAAACTGCTCTTGGTACCAAGCGGCAACTTCACGGGCAATTTCTGGCCGCCGCTGCAAAATAGCTTGAGGCACTTCTCCTGCCAAGCAGCCGCTGGTGACGATCAGCCCTTCTTTGTATTGCACCAAATACTCTTTGTTGATGCAGGGGCGAGAGAAAATCCCTTTGCCTTGAATGCCATGTAGATGGGAAATGGTGGTTAGCTTCACTAAGTTTTTGTAGCCCTGGGTATTTTTGGCCAGAACCACTTGGTGATACTTGGGGTACTTGCGGCTTTTGTCGCGGATATCGCCGTTGATTACATACATTTCATTGCCGATGATTGGAGTAATCCCTTTGCTTTTACACAGTTTCACCAGCTCTAACGCCCCATACATGACACCGTGATCCGTCAGGGCCAGCCCCGGCAAACCCATAGTGACCACCTGCTCGATCAGACGCGGCAATTGGCTGGCGCCATCCAAGAGGCTGTATTCGCTGTGGAGATGCAAAGGAACAAAAGACATGGCAACGCTATGGATAGTGGGATCCCTTTAACCTTAACTCA
This sequence comes from Synechococcus sp. R6-7, assembly GCF_047461695.1. Taxonomy (NCBI): domain Bacteria; kingdom Bacillati; phylum Cyanobacteriota; class Cyanophyceae; order Synechococcales; family Synechococcaceae; genus Synechococcus; species Synechococcus sp. R6-7. Next base: position 6,096 of record NZ_JANSHS010000269.1, on the reverse strand, counting down.
GCGTGTCCATTTCTCGACTGCCTGCAGATGCCGCTACAGTAAAGTCAGCTGATGTTTTTTCCCTTTTCTTGAATCTATGGATGCTCCCATTCGCCTCACCCAGTACTCCCACGGCGGTGGCTGCGGCTGTAAAATTGCCCCGGCCCTGCTGCAACAAATTCTCAGGGATGTACCCCTGCTCTCCCCAAATCCGGCTTTGTTGGTGGGAGCTGAAACCAGCGATGATGCGGCTGTCTATCAACTAAACGACCACCAAGCCCTAATTTTGACCACCGACTTCTTCATGCCGATTGTGGATGAGCCGGTGGATTTTGGTCGGATCGCGGCGACCAATGCCCTTTCCGATGTCTACGCGATGGGGGGCACTCCCATTTTGGCTTTGGCAGTTTTGGGCATGCCGGTCAATACCCTGCCGATGCAGGCCATCCAAGGGATCATGGCCGGAGGGATCCAGGTTTGCCAAGAAGCCGGGATCCCTTTGGCAGGGGGGCACTCCATCGATTCGCCGGAGCCCATCTTCGGCTTGGTGGCAGCAGGTTTGGCCCATCCACACCACATTCGCCGCAATGCCACGGCCCAAGCCGGGGACGATCTGATCCTGACCAAGCCGCTGGGGATCGGGGTGATGACCACCGCTCTGAAAAAGGGTCAGCTCAGTGCGGCAGGCTACGCGGAAGTTTTGCAGGTGATGACCCAGCTGAATCGCATCGGCTCGCAACTGGCTCGGCGACCGCAAGTTCACGCCATGACGGATGTAACAGGGTTTGGCCTGGTGGGACACTTGCTGGAAGTCTGTCGCGGCTCGGGGGTGGGGGCCAGTTTGGATCTGGCTTCCATTCCGTTTTTGGCAGAAGCGCTCTCGCTGGCAGAGGCGGGGATCTTTCCAGGGGCGGCTCGTCGCAATTGGCAGGGCTATGAGGGGGTACAGGCAGAATCCCTGCCCGAGTGGCAGCAACTGCTGCTGGCAGATCCCCAAACCAGCGGGGGCTTGCTGGTGGCGGTGGATCCCGGCTACACCTCAGACCTCTTGCAAGAGCTGCACAGTGCCGGCTACCCCTACGCCCGTCGCATTGGCCGATGCCAAGCTGGAGACACCAGAATCCATGTTACCGGCAAGATCAGCCTCAGCCCAGCGGCAGCCTGAAGAAGACCCTCTGGCAATACTCACCATGCAAAGTCTCATGCAAAGTCTCGATAGAGGGCTCAGTATGAAGATTGCGTCAAGCAGCTCTGAGAAAGTTAAAAATACCATGTAAGGCAAGGGAAGGTTAGGATATCCTGAGAGCTATGAGCGAGCTTCCCCCCAGCCGTAGTCTGGTTCAGCGAGTTGAGCCTGGCCAGCTGATTCGAACCCTCAGCAGTGGGCAATTGCTGATGGTGGATCCCCAGCGGCACAACGCCCTGATCATCTGCAAGACGTTTCATGCTGAGTTTGCCGGGCCGGGTGCTGCTGTTGGGGGGCCATTGGATGTGGAGTCCGGCGGCGTTGTCCCCATTGGGGATGTGGTTTTGCTGCATCCGCAAGACCACCAAGAGCGGCAAAGTGCCTATGCCAAGCGGCTGCACTGGATGCGTTGGCTACAGCAAATCACCGATAATCCTCTGCCGGCGCAACGGGCGCGGATTTTGCTCTTCAGCCTAGAGGAGTTCTTCTCTGCGGATTTGGTTAGCCAATTGCCCGATGACATTTTGGCACGGCTGGTGGGGGTGCTGCCCCAGACGATTGCTGCGGTGCGGATGGAGATGACGGCCCTCTACAGCCCCAGCTATTCCTTGGCAGGCTGAGCTTGTCTTGGACTGGGGAAGGGACTCGTCCTGCCAGCATGAATCGGTGACACCTTGCAGCCCTCTCTGCAACTGGAACAAGACACGATCAGCTACACTGCTGGCATTTGGTTCAACTGGACTCGACCGGAATCTCTGCCTTATGCAGTGGTGGAAACGGCTTCGCCGCAATCGATGGGCCCAAGTAGGAGCTTACATTCTCCTTGTTTTCTACGCCTGCGCCATTTTTGCCGAGTTTGTTGCCCCCTACAGCCCGCTGGAATCGCAGCCGGGGGGATCCCTTCTGCCGCCCACCGCCATTCACTTTTGGGATGAATCGGGCGCTTGGATTGGGCCCCACGTTTATCCAACCCGCCAGGGGCCAGTGGATCTGGAAACGGGAGAACGCCCGCTCTTGGTGGATACCAGCCGTCCCGCCGGGATCCGCTTGTTTGTGGCCGGTACTCCCTACCGTTGGTTGGGGTTGATCCCCTGGGATCGGCATCTGTTTGGCACCGTCCCGCTGCGGCCTGTTGCAGAAGCAGGACAAGTGGGATCGCAAATCAGCGAAGAGCCACCTGTGGCACGGCTGCACCTGCTGGGCACCGATGATCAAGGTCGGGACTATTTCAGTCGCTTGGTCTATGGCGGGCGCGTCAGCCTGTTTATCGGCTTGGTGGGCATTGGCATCTCTTTCCCCATTGGTCTGCTGGTGGGGGCCATATCCGGCTACCTTGGGGGCTGGGTGGATACGCTCCTGATGCGCTTGGCAGAGGTGTTGATGTCGATTCCGACGCTGTATCTGCTGGTGTCGCTGGCAGCGGTGTTGCAGGTGAATCCGCTGACCGGGGTGCCCTTCAGCAATGCCGAGCGCTTCTTGGTGATTGTGGTGATCCTCTCTTTTGTGGGTTGGGCGGGCCTAGCCAGGGTGATTCGTGGGCAGGTGCTGTCCTTGCGGGAGCGAGACTTTGTGCAGGCGGCGCGGGTGGCCGGGGCCGGATCCCTGTATCTGCTGGTGCGCCATATCCTGCCCCAGACCACCACCTACGTGGTGATCTCGGCAACCTTGGCGGTGCCCGGCTATATCGTGGCAGAGTCGGTGCTGAGCTTGATCGGCCTGGGGATCCAACAGCCGGATGCCTCGTGGGGGAACATGCTGTCGCTGGCCACCAACGCTTCGGTAATCATTCTGCAGCCCTGGCTGGTGCTGGCCCCCACCCTGATGGTGGTGCTCACCTCCCTGTCTTTTAACTTGCTGGGAGATGGCCTGCGAGATGCCCTCGACCCGCGGGATCCTGATCCTCGCTGAGGAGAAGTTGCTTCCTGGTTTGCCGGCTGTAGAGGCAATGGGGCGGCCTGCCGTTCACCGTTTCCCGTCGGGATAGAGCCGGTTGAGCCCCTTGCGAGCCTTGGCATGGACGTCCAGGGTGGTATCCATCTTCAGGATCTGGCGGTAGACTTGCTCGGCCCGGGCGATTTCCCCCTCCTGCTCCAACTTCTCGGCCAGCTTGAGCAAACTTTGGGCCGAGGGATCCGCCAAAGAGCCCTGCTCCTGCAGTTGCCGCAGCTCTTCCAGGCGCTCTTGCACCATCGGTCGCAACAGCCAGGAATCGTCCAGATCCAACACTTCTCGGTAGTAGCGCTGGGCCTCTTTGAAGTTCTTTTGCTCGTCGTAGGCTTCCGCCAGTTGCAAAGCCAGCTCCGCCGTGGGCCGATCCTTAAACTGGCGATGCAGTTGGTTCAGCCGCCGCAGGAAGGGGGATCCCTGCTGCGGGTTTTTCAAATCCGGGGCGTGCTGAACCGGCAGATAGTCGTCCCTCTTCGCCGATGGTTGAGGGGAAGGGGCAGGCTCTGCAGCTTGAGGTCGAAGGGGCGCTTGGCGGCTGATGCTTTTGGGATCGATGGGGGTGGGCTTGTAAACCCAAATTGGCTGATCCGGAGGAGATGCGGGTGGGGTTGGGCGTGGGATCGGCTGCGGCAAGGGAATGGTCTTGCGATCCGGCGGTTCAGGAGATGGCTGCTTCAGCTCCTCAAGGGTGCTGGGAGGTTTGGGGGCCTGAAATTGAATCGCTTTGGGAGTCTCCCTGCGCTCTTGGGCCAATTCTCGGTACAGAGCGGCCAATTGCAGGTACCCCGCTTCTTCATAGGCAGTGGCCAGCCAACGGGCATTCTCCGGACTGGGATCCGCACGATAAGCTCGCCGGAGCAACTGCAAAGCAGTGCCGTAGTTGCGCTCTCGAATGGCTGCCCGTCCCAAACTCGCTGAGCTGACCCCGATGGTATCGCTGGCCATAGTCCCCCATCTGTCTTGGCGCCGACAATAGAGCTAAGAGTCAAGGCTGAGCTGCTGATAATTCAGGTTTTCCAAGCCAGCCACGTGGGTTGACGCTTGCTTAATATAACTGGATTCCTTGGCCATAGCATACCCTCACCAGCCGGGATGTTATCTGCTCGGACAGCTCCCTCTTGTTGAGATCTCTCGCTTTATATCAATTCAATGTCGATATTGAGGGTGGGATTGGATTGAGATCTGGATGCCAAGTTAACTTTCGGGCTAGCTTGTAGTCAGAGCTTCAGCAGCAACAGGTTCTGACGCCAACATGATCCAAGACTTTCGAGAGCGGTACCCCATGGGCAGCTTGCTCACCGATCTGTTGCGGGTGGAAGAAGGGATCTACATCGTCAGAGCCCAGGTGGTGGTGAACAACACGGTTTTGGGCAGTGGCATGGCTGGCTCGAACACCGTCGAAGAGGCGGAAGATGCTGCCTTGAAGCGCGCCCTCCACCACGCAGGATTTGGTCGCCCCACTTCCTCTTTGAGTTTGGGCATGGATTCTGCTGCCGCCAGGGTGCCTTATCTGCCAACTCCTGAGTTGGCCAACGGACACGCTCAGTCTTCCCCTGCTTCTCCAGCCCCTGAGTCGATAGGGATCCCTGCAAAGCCAAGTTCCCCAGAGCTGCCCGGTCTAAGTGAGCCGGCGGCCTATGGGGATGACCTATCGGACATCATTGCCCAAACGGATGTGGAGATGCAGCGCATTGGCTGGGGCCGCAAGGAAGGACAAGAGTTTTTGGAACGTCGCTTTCAGAAGAAATCTCGCCACCAACTCAGCGACGCCGAGCTGCGGGAGTTTTTGCGCTACCTAAAACAGCAGCCCTCCCGCCTCAGCAGCGAACCCCGCTTTTGAAGTCTTCTCGGCCTTGCCGCCAAGATCTCGGGATCTGGAGATCTGGCAACTCCTATCTTCCAACTAGGGTTGTTCCGAGCCCGTTCAAGTAGCCTCTGACCCTTGCCCCCGGCCCCTCTGGAAGGGGGAGTTGGGAATCAAGCCAGCCAACTGTTTTACTGCTAGTTGGCTGCTACTTGGAATAAGCCCGTTCTACCGTCGGTGTCTTGCTGCTGCTGAAGCTAGGGCGCACCTACAATCACGCTGGTGTCTTCCATTTGCTTCACGACCGTTTCTCCCCCTTCGGAGAGCACAACCCGTCGCTCTGGCACCGATACTCCGGCCACCTTGGCGGTTTGGTAGTTTTGCCCGGCCTGCACCACAGCGGGAATGACACCTGGGCCAGAAACCAGAGCAAAGGACTCGCCGCCGATCTGTATCATCCCGGAAACCTGTACACTGCGGGCAAAGGCAGCCGGGTCGGGGGTAGGCGTTGGGATCGGGGTGGCCACGGCTACAGGCGCTCCATTGCCGTCGCCAGGAGGGGGCAAAACCGGAGGTGGAGGCAGGGGCGGCAGGACAATCTGCGGTTCAGGAGCGCGAATGTTCTGGGGCACAAAGGGATCCACACGGCCAGCCCCACTCAAGGCCCGCTGGGTTTCCTGCTCTCGATCCACTGGCGGGATCAGGCTAGAGGCAGCTTGGGTAGCCTGCAGAAGGGAGGGCACCGGCGGCGGGGGTTGATCGGGGGCGGTCTGGCCAAAGCCGGCAGGCAAGTTCACCGTTTGTTGGCGGGCGAGAGCTTGCATCTGGCTGGCTCCGCGGGCCAAGGTGGCGCTCATATCCTGTTCCCAAGTCCCTGCAGCATTCAGCCGCATGATCACAGGGCTGGTTCCCCCCCGAGACTCCACCCAAATTTCCGCTTCTGTGTCGCTCAATCGCCGCGAGCTGAGGATCCGGGATCCCGGAGCCAAGAGGGGCCGAAGCGCCAGTTCGGCCTCAGGAACAGCCTGTTCGTTGGCCAGAGCCGGGAACCAACGGGGGGCCAAAAACGCAACGCCCCCTGCCAACAGCAGGCCGGCTACAAGAAAGCAGGACAATGGGCGAGCAGGCAGCGATTTCAGCATAGAGACCACCGGGAGAGAGCATGACTCTAGTCAATAAT
>NZ_JANSHS010000268.1:0-5898 GCF_047461695.1 Synechococcus sp. R6-7 | reverse complement strand
TTCGCTTTAGCGGCGCGGAGCGCTTTGCGTTAGCATGAGTGCGGGAGTATGTCACAGGACAAAGTTAACCAGCTTTTTCGGCACCACCACCACTTTTTTGGGTGTTGCCCCCTCCAGGTATTTCTGCGCTGCCTCTGACCGAAGGGCCAACTGTTCCTGCTCCTCCGGCGTTACCTCGGCAGGGGCCTCAAACGAGCCGCGCAATTTGCCGTTCACCTGAATCACAATGGTCACCGTGTCGGCCACCAGCGCTGCCGGGTCATAGCTGGGCCAAGACTGCCGATGCACCGAGTCTGCGCCCCCCAGCGCCTGCCACAACTCCTCCGCAATATGAGGGGCAAAAGGTGCCATCAGCAACACCAGCGTGCGGATCCCCTCTGCATAGACCGGCGAATCCGGGATCCCGGCCTCCCCCAGAGCATTGCTCAGCTTCATCAGCTCGGCAATGGCGGTGTTGAATTGATAATCGTTTTCCAGATCTTCGCTGACTTCCTTGATGGCGGTGTGGATGGCCCGGCGCAGATCTTTTTCCGCCTTGGTCAGGGATCCCACCTCGACCTTGGCCGGCAACAGCTCTGAGACCCTGCCCCGCCAGGACTCCGTCCCGCCACCGCGAACGACAAACTCGTACACCTGCCGCCAGACGCGGTTGAGAAAGCGAAATTGCCCTTCCACGTCGGCATCGTCCCACTCCAGATCCTTCTCCGGCGGGGCCTTGAACAAGATAAACATGCGGGCCGTATCTGCCCCGTAGTGGGCCAGCACCTCCTCGGGATCCACGCCGTTGCCCTTGGATTTGGACATGGTAGCGTAGATAACTTGCAGGGGCTCGCCCGTTTCCGGATCCCGCGGGTTGTCGGGATCCTGCACCAGAGCTGCCGGGATCCAGCGATCCTTGCCGGACTTGTTGGGGTTGTAGTAGGTGCGCCCTTGCACCATCCCCTGGGTGAGCAGACGCGAGAACGGCTCGTCAAAATCCAGCAGCCCCCGATCCCGCAACACCTTGGTAAAAAAGCGGGAATAGAGCAGGTGCAGGATGGCGTGCTCGATGCCGCCCACGTACTGATCCACCGGCAGCCAGGCGTTCACCTGGTCTTTGCGGAAGATCTCTTGGTCGTTGCGGGCATCGCTAAAGCGCAGGAAGTACCACGACGAGCAGACAAAGGTGTCCATGGTATCGGTTTCCCGGCGAGCCTCCGCGCCACAGGTGGGGCACTTCACCTTCACCCAGTCCTCCAACTGGGCCAACGGGGATCCCCCTCGCCCCGTCAGCTCCACATCCTCCGGCAAGAGCACCGGCAGATCCTTCTCCGGCACCGGCACAATGCCACAGTGGGGACAATGGATCACCGGGATGGGACAACCCCAGTAGCGCTGCCGCGAGATCAGCCAATCCCGCAGGCGGTAGTTGATCTGCTTTTCCCCCAGCCCCTGGGCTTCCAGCCAGGCGATGGCTCTTTCCACGCTTTGCCCTGGGCCTTTGCCCACCGGGATCCCGTCTAGGGGGCCAGAGTTGATCATCACCCCTTCCCCCGTCCAGGCAGCCTGCAGTTCTGAGGACTCCGTCCTGCTGGCGCGATCCGCTGAGGCCGGAGAACCCTCCGGCGGCTGCACCACCCGCTTGATGGGCAGGCCGAACTTGCGGGCAAACTCGAAATCCCGCTGGTCGTGGGCAGGCACAGCCATGATGGCCCCCGTCCCGTAGCCCATCAACACATAGTCGGCAATCCAGATGGGGATCCGCTCTTGGTTAACGGGGTTGATGGCGTAGGATCCCGTCCAAACCCCTGTCTTTTCCCGGTCTTCAGCGCTGCGCTCGATCTCGCTGCGGGCAGCGGCCTGGGCTTGATAGGCTCTGACGGCCTGCAGTTGCTCGGCGGTGGTGAGCTTGTCCACCAAGGGGTGCTCTGGCGCCAGCACCATGAAGGTGGCCCCCCAGAGGGTATCGGGCCGGGTGGTGAATACTGCCAGCTCGTCCCCTGCCTCGGTTTTGAAAATCACCTTAGCCCCCACCGATTGGCCGATCCAGTTCTCCTGCATGGTGCGCACCCGCTCTGGCCAGCCGGAGAGCTTTTCCAGATCCGCCAGCAGTTGGTCGGCATAGGCGGTGATTTTGAAAAACCACTGCTTGAGCATGCGCTTTTCCACCAGGGCGCCGGATCTCCAGGAACGCCCCTCCGCATCCACCTGCTCGTTGGCCAACACCGTCTGATCCACCGGATCCCAGTTCACTGGCGCTTCCTTCTGGTAGGCCAGGCCGGCCTTGAAAAATTGCAGGAAGAGCCACTGCGTCCACTTGTAGTAGTCGGGGGCGCAGGTGGTGATCTCCCGCTCCCAGTCGTAGGAGAGCCCCAGCCGCTGCAGTTGCTCCCGCATCTGGGCAATGTTTTGGTAAGTCCACTTGGCCGGTGGGATCCCCCGGTCGATGGCGGCATTCTCCGCCGGCAGGCCAAAGGCATCCCAGCCCATCGGGTGCAGCACTGCGTACCCCTGCATTCGCTTGTAGCGGGCAATTACATCGGTGATGGTGTAATTGCGCACATGCCCCATGTGCAGGTTGCCGCTGGGGTAGGGGAACATAGACAGGGCATAAAATTTGCGGCTCCCGTCCTTCAGCTCTGGGGTGCGATCCAGCCCGATTTCACGCCAGTGGGCCTGCCACTTGCTCTCAATGGCCTGGGGATTGTAGCGCGCGTCCACGGTTCGATGCTCCTGGGAAAAAAGCGCATACGCTGGGAGATAGAAGCATTTTGACATACTCCCCACGCCAATCGCGCCGGCGGAGCACAGCTCTCGGGCAAGGCTCTGGTCACGAGTTTCACGAAGCACTTCGGGAAAGGAGCTCCTGCACCACATTCTTGTCCCCTAGCTGCCCAGCCTGTGCCACAAACTATTGCCCATCGACCACACGGTACGGATAGCCTCATCCGGCACCTTGCAGAGGAACGGGATCCCTATTGGCGCTGACAAACCGACAAGCAGGGATCGCAAGCAGGGATCAGTAGGTTTCTTCGTGCCACCTGTCTGCTTTCTTCAGTTCCTTCTGGAACTTGCTCCAATCCTGACCGGCTTGTTCGGCCAAAGGCCCCATGACGTTGTTGATCCCGTCCTCCATCCCCTTGAGGCCGCAGATGTAGGTGTAGGTGTTGGGCTGTTGCAGCATCTCCCACAGCTCGGCGCCGTACTCGGCCATGCGGTTTTGCACGTACATTTTCTTGCCATCGGGGGTTTGTTGCTCGCGGCTGATGGCGTAATCGACGCGGAAGCGATCCCCGTACTGGGCTTTCCAGGCCTCCAGATCCCCGTGGTAGAGCAAGGTGGAAGTGGTGGGCACCCCAAAGAACAGCCAGATCTTGCCCTGATAGTTGGGATCCTCCTCAAACAGGTGCTTGATGAAAGCGCGAAAAGGGGCAATGCCGGTGCCGGTGGCGATCAAGATCAGGTTGGCATTCTCATCTTCAGGCAACAGGAAGGTTTTCCCCGATGGCCCCGTGATCATCACCTCGTCGCCTGCCTTCAAATCGGTGAGGAAGCCGGAGCAGACCCCCACCCCCGGTTGGCCCGTCTCTTTATCGACATATTCGGCCCGCTTCACGCTCAAAGAGACGGTGCGTCCCTCGCCATCATCGCCAAAGCGGGTGGAAGCGATCGAGTAGAGGCGGGGCTTGTGGGGCTTGCCCTTGGCATCTTCGCCAGGAGGGATAATGCCAACGCTTTGCCCTTCTAGGTAGCGGTAGTTGGGATCCGGCAAGCTGAGCACAATGTGCTTAGTCAGTCCGGGTGCTCCTTCACCGACAATGGAGTAGGTCTCCACGCAGTGGCCGATCAACGGTGCGTTGGGACGATACAGATTGACGACAACCTCTCGCTTTTCTGCGCTGGCAACCATACCTGCGATCTGCTCCTGGCACTGGGAGGAAATGAGTTTACATATAGCAAAATAGCAAACACCACAGCAGCCCGGCTGCTCAAATGGAACTTGTCAGAGGAGAAGCAGACGACCTTCGCCAGCCCCCCAGGCCGTCCTGAGAGCGGCAACCCCGGAAAAATAATCCCGGCCAAGCTCATCGGCCAAAAATATGGATTTTTTGTTAAATTGTTGCTTAGGGTGCCCACCTCTCTGGCCTGCCAGCGGCTTGTGATGTAACGGCTTTATTTGGTATCATGCAAGACCGTAACAGTTGGTAACTTTCTAGAGCCTTTTTCTCAGTTTTGCCCTGCCCGTCCCCAAGGAGTTCCCATGGCAAGCAGTCCTGATCGTGTTGTGATGATTGGTGTCGCCGGAGATTCTGGCTGTGGCAAGTCCACCTTTTTACGCCGGCTGGGGGATCTATTTGGCCGGGATCTGATTACCACCATCTGTCTGGATGACTATCACTCCTTGGATCGCTACCAGCGCAAAGAGAAGGGCATCACGGCGCTGGATCCCCGCGCCAACAACTTCGACCTAATGTACGAGCAGGCCAAGGCGCTTAAGAACGGCCAAAGTGTGATGAAGCCCATCTACAACCACGAGACGGGGCTGATTGACCCACCGGAGCTGGTGGAGCCCAACCGCATCATCGTCCTGGAGGGGCTGCATCCCATGTATGACGAGCGGGTGCGCCAGCTGCTGGACTTCAAGGTGTACTTGGATCTGGCCCCAGAGATCAAGATTGCTTGGAAAGTGAAGCGGGACATGGCGGAGCGGGGCCACACCTACGAAGATGTGTTGCGCTCAATCGAGGCTCGCCGCCCGGACTTTGAAGCCTATGTCGATGTGCAGAAGCAGTACGCCGATGCCGTCATTGAGGTTTTGCCTACCCAGTTGTTGCCGGAGCTGGATCCAGAGCACAAAGTACTGCGGGTGCGGCTGATCCAGCGGGAAGGGGTGAAGTACTTCGACCATGTTTATCTCTTTGACGAAGGCTCCACCATTGATTGGATCCCCTGCGGCAAAAAGCTGACTTGTTCCTATCCAGGGATCCGCCTCCACTATGGCCCTTCCACCTACTTCGAGCACCCGGTTTCGATTCTGGAGATCGACGGCACCTTCGACAAGCTGGAAGAGGTCATCTACATCGAGAACCACCTGAGCAACTTGTCCACCCGCTACTATGGCGAGCTGACGGAACTGTTGCGCAAGCACCCGGAATACCCGGGATCCCGCAATGGCTCTGGCCTGATCCAGGTCATCGTGGGCCTGAAGCTGCGCGCCCTTTACGAGCAAATTCGGGCAGAAGCCAAAGAGCTGGCGGTGGCTTCCTAGTGTTTGCCCCGCTTAGGGGATCCCTTCGGTAAAGTGTTGGTGCAGGTCGGCTGACCCAGCATAGGTCGGCAGTAGGGCTTCGGTGTATGCAGGGATTCCAGTTGGAGATCTTTCCGGAGGGCCCCGTCTTAATCCAACGGGCCATCGAGATTTGGCAAGGTCGGTCATCCGCTGCCATTCGCGAGCGGGGACGCTTTACGGTGGCCTTGGCGGGAGGGAGCACCCCCAAGAAGCTGTATGCTGCCCTGGCCCAAACCCCAGGGATCCCTTGGCAACAAACCTGGCTGTTCTGGGGGGATGAGCGCTATGTTCCCCCGGATCACCCTGAGAGCAACTACCGCATGGTACGAGAAACCCTGCTGCAGCAGATCGGGATCCCGGCGGCTCAAGTTTTCCCTATGCCCACCCAAGCGGGGGATCCCCTTCGCGATGCTGCCGAATACGAGGCCACCCTACGGCAGATTTTCGGTGCAGAGTGCCCTTCTCTCGACCTGGTATGGCTGGGAGTGGGGGAAGATGGCCACACAGCTTCCTTGTTTCCCGACACAGCCGCTCTGCAGGTGCAGCACCGCTGGGTGACGGTGGGGCAAAAAGGGCAGGAGCCGCGTCTAACCTTGACCTATCCCGTCCTCAATCAGGCAGCCCAGGTG
>NZ_JANSHS010000267.1:0-10375 GCF_047461695.1 Synechococcus sp. R6-7 | reverse complement strand
GGGGATCTGGCCATCGTCTTTCGGGATCACCGCCTTTCGGATTTGATCGGCTTCAGCTACAGCGCCATGCCCGCCGATGCTGCCGCCAAAGATCTCATCGGCCATCTGGAGAGCATCCGCAACCGCCTGCCCCAGGAGCAGCCCTGGCTGGTGACCATCGCTCTGGATGGGGAAAACTGCTGGGAGTACTACCCCCAGGATGGCAGGCCCTTCTTGGAAAACCTTTACACCCGCCTCAGCCAGCACTCCTCCCTGCGGCTGGTGACCGTTTCGGAGTTTCTGGATCAGTTTCCGCCCACCGAGTTTTTGCCGGCAGAGCAGCTGCACAGCGGCTCCTGGATCGAGGCGGACTTCACCACCTGGATTGGGGATCCCGTCAAAAACCGCGCTTGGGAGCTCTTGGCTCAGGCCCGTCAGGTGATTCAGGATCATCCCCGCGCCAATCCCCAAGCCTGGGAAGCCCTCTGGGCCGCCGAGGGATCCGATTGGTTCTGGTGGTTTGGGGCAGGCCACTCCTCCGCCCATGATGCCGTTTTCGACCAGTTGTTTCGGGAGCACCTGCAGGCGCTCTACACTGCTTTGGGAGAGGCGGTGCCGACCGTGCTGCAATTTCCCCTGGAGGATCATGACGGCCTAGGGGATCGTCTGCCGCAGGGGTTTATCCACCCGGCCATCAACGGTCGTCCGGCAGAACGGGAGTGGAGCCAAGCGGGGCGGGTGGAGATTGGAGCGGCCCGAGGCACCATGCACCGCAACAGCGCCGTTCGCCGCCTCTGGTACGGGTTCGATCACTTCAACCTCTACCTGCGGCTGGATTTTAACTCGGTGGTGCAGCGGCCCAGGCAATTGCTGGTGCTGTGGTTCTATCCCAACCGCGTCACCGTCAACAGCCCCATTCCCCTGCAGGGATTGCCGGCAGAAGCCCCTCTCAACTACCACTACCGCCACCTGTTGCGGTTGTCACTGCCGCCTCCCGGCACCGGCCAGCATCCGGCGGAGGTGCAAGCCCAGCTCTTGCAGGCAGGGGAGTACCACACCTGGCACGCCATCGGCCATCAAGTGAAGGCGGTGGTGGATGCCTGTTTGGAGGTGGCCATCCCCTGGAGCAATTTGGGCGCCCAGCCGGGTCAGGAGCTGCAATTTGTCATCCTGGCTGCCGATGGCGAGACCTTTCAGGAAGGGATCCCGCCCAAGGCCACCATTGCCCTGCGCAGACCCTGAGAGTGATGACCAGCAGAGCTTCAAGTTATGTCGCGCGATCTCTATCCCCCCATCGAGCCCTACGATCAAGGCTTTCTGGCGGTTTCCTCCCTCCACACCCTGTACTACGAGCAGTGCGGCAACCCGGCAGGCAAGCCGGTGGTGTTTTTGCACGGGGGGCCTGGAGGTGGGATCGATCCCATCTACCGGCAGTATTTCGATCCCAGCCGCTGGCGGGTGGTGCTGTTCGATCAGCGGGGCTGCGGGAAAAGTCGCCCCTATGCCGAGCTGCGGGAGAACACCACCTGGGATCTGGTGGCGGATATCGAGAAGTTGCGCCAGCATCTGGGCATTGATCGCTGGTTTGTGTTCGGGGGCAGCTGGGGCAGTGCCCTTGCCCTGGCCTATGGGCAAACCCACCCCCAATCCTGCCTAGGGTTTGTCTTGCGGGGCATTTTTCTCTTGCGCCCTTTTGAGCTCCGCTGGTTTTACCAGTCGGGGGCCGGCTACTTTTTCCCCGACGCTTGGGAACATTACCTGGAGCCGATCCCTCCCGAAGAGCGGGATGACCTGCTGGCAGCCTACCACCGCCGCCTCAACGACCCAGATCCCCAGGTACGGCTGAGGGCAGCTCGCGCCTGGTCCGTCTGGGAGGCCAGCACCAGCAAGTTGATCCCCAGCCCAGAGCTCATCGAGCGCTTTGGTCGAGGAGAGTTTGCCGAGGCCTTTGCCCGCATTGAGTGCCATTACTTTGTCCACGGCGGTTTTTTGGATCCGGAGGATCAGCTCCTCAGGGGGGTGGGACGGCTGCGGCATCTGCCGGCGGTGATCGTCCAGGGGCGCTACGACGTGGTGTGCCCGCCCATCTCTGCTTGGGAGCTGCATCAGGCTTGGCCAGAAGCAGAGTTTCGGATGATCCCCGATGCTGGCCATTCCATCACCGAGCCCGGAATCCGCACCGCCCTCCTGGAAGCCACCGATCGCTTTGCCGGTTTGTGAGCCCCGCCGAGCCAACCCAGTGCTGCCAGGGATCCCAAGACCTTGAAGAATTGCTACAGGAAGGCCGGCAAAACCTTGGGATCCAGCCCAGAAGCACGGCCAAGCCTATCGACAGTTGGCGATTTTGGGTTTATCACTGAGGGAGGGGCGGTGCAAGCTGCCCACACCTGGCTGGTGCATCCACCCAAGTGCTTCGCGGATTCAAGCTCATTTCTACTTCACCGTTTCCAGGGTCGAACCATGCAGAAACCAACCCATCTGTTCAAGCTTGCCCTAGCCCTGCCCATCTCCTTCTTGCTGGCAGATGCAGTTGTGGCCTACCCCTGCGACTCGGTTGGGGGTGAAGCTTACAACAACCACGGCTCCACGGTTCAGGTCAGCAGCGACGCCAACAGCTTCGGGGTTCAGTGGTCGCCTGCCTCCTATGCTGTCGGCAACGGCTTCATTGGAGTTGCCATTGAAACGGTGAACGGCGAGCAAGCCCAGAGCGCCATCAGCCGTCGTCTGTTCGGCCCCGCACTTCGAGTTCAGGGGGTGCAGGTGGTCGGCTTGCTCCAGGATGGTCCTGCTCAACGAGCCGGTCTGGCCCAGGGCGATATTTTGATTGGAGTGGATGGGCAGCGGGTCACCTCCGTGCAACATGTGCAGCAGATCATCCAAAATACCCCGGTAGGCCAATCGGTGCCGATTACCTTCCGCCGTGGTGAGCAGGTGCTGTCAACGGTGGTTGTGGTGGGGGATGGCCGGGTGTTGCGCCCCTTGATGCTGCAGCAGCAGTGAGCCTTGTCGGGATCCCTACCCGGAGCTCTCTGTGAATGCCAATTGGAGTTCGGGATGGGCTGTCTGGGCAGTTTGCGGCCTCAACGGCTTGCTGTTTTTGGCCCTGGTTGCTCTCATTCCTGTCATTTTGAAGCTGCGCTCGGCTCTTGGGGTCACAGAGCAGGCCATGGCCGATTGGCGAGAAGCAGCTCAACAGGCCTTGGCTCCCACTCCCGCTGAGTTGCTGCGTCTGCGGGATCGTCTGCGCGAGAATCGCCGTACCCTTGACCGCTGGCAGCGTCGTTTGCAGTTCTGGCAAGGGATCCGCAGGGTGGCCGTTTGGCTGGGGCGTAGGCTTTGAGGGATATGGATAGCAACTATCCTGTCTCCAATCCCATCCGGTTGCAGGTCATGGCCAACGCTCTGGCGGGGATTGCCGAAGAGATGGGGGCGCGCCTCATCCGCGGTTCATACTCGGCCAACATCAAGGAGCGGCGGGATTGCTCCACAGCTCTGTTTGACTCGCAAGGGGCCTGTATTGCCCAGGCGGCCCACATCCCGGTGCATTTGGGCGCCCTTTCGCAGGCGGTGCGAGCGGTGGTGGCAGCCAACCCGCGACCCGGAGATGTGTTTCTCCTCAACGATCCCTACCAGGGGGGATCCCATCTGCCGGACGTTACGGTGGTCGCGGCCATTCCCGGCTGGAGGGATCCCGACCGGATTTGCGCCTATGCTGTGAACCGTGCTCATCACGCTGATATTGGAGGGATGCGCCCTGGCTCCATGCCCGCCGACTCCACAGAACTTTGGCAAGAGGGGCTGGTGATCCCGCCGGTACGGCTGGCTGGGCTCTCTCTAGAAGGAGAGTTGTACTGGCAGGAGGATCTGCTGCGCCTAATCCTGGCCAATGTGCGCAATGCCGAGCAGCGGCGGGGGGATCTGCAGGCTCAGGTGGGGGCCAGCGCAGTGGGGATGAGCCGGTTTCGGGAGTTGCTGGCCCGCTTTGGAGAAGAGGAAGCTTGGCAGTTGATCGCAGGGGTCATCGAGTACAGCCGCCGGCGGATGCGGGCGCAAATTCAGGCTCTGCCCGATGGGATCTACACGGCTGAGGATTGGTTGGAGGGCTACGGGGATCCGCCCGCGCCCCTTGAGATTCGGGTGCAGGTGGAAGTAGAGGGCGAGAAGCTGCGGGTGGACTTCACCGGCACTGCTCCGGCCATGGCGGGAAACCTGAACGCGCCCCTGGCCGTCACCCGCTCGGCGGTGTTGTTTGCCCTGCGCTGTCTGTTGGATCCCACGGCCCCCAGCAATGTCGGCTTGGAGGATCCCATCGAGATCGTGGCGCCGCCCGGCTGCTTGGTGAATGCCCAGTTTCCGGCAGCAGTGGTGGCGGGCAATGTGGAAACCTCGCAGCGCATTGCCGATGTGGTGTTCAAAGCTCTGGCTCCCGTGGCCGGATTGCGGAGCATCGCTCAGGGGCAGGGCACCATGAACAACTGTGTGCTGGGCAACCGCCACTTCACCTACTACGAAACCCTGGGAGGTGGTCAGGGGGCCAGCCGGCAACGACCGGGTTTGGACGGAGTGCATGTGGGCATGAGCAATACCCTCAACACCCCCATCGAGGCTCTGGAGCTGGAGTATCCCCTGCGGGTGCTGCGCTACGAGCTCCGCCAGGATTCCGGCGGCCATGGTCAACAGCGGGGCGGCTGGGGACTGATCCGATCCATCCAGACTTTACAAGATTGCACCCTCTCCCTGCTCACAGACCGGCGCCACTATGCCCCCCAAGGAGAACAGGGGGGTGGGCCAGGCCAGGTGGGGATCAACCTCCTCAACGGGGATCCCTTGCCTGGCAAAATCAGCCGCTCCCTAAAAGCCGGCGACGTGATCACCCTCTACACGCCGGGCGGCGGGGCTTGGGGCTCAAACGAGGATGAGCAGGCTCCCGAACCCAGGTAGCGCAGGTGGTCAAGAAACAACTGCTCGCAGCGGCGAAGCACCTCATCGCGGCTGGCGAAGTGCTCCAGCCTTTGCACTTCTTGACCTTTCTCAAACAAAATTAGGGTTGGCAAAGAGCGCACCCGATAGCGGCGCGGCAGCCAAAAATTGTCGTCTACATTCACCCGCAGTACTTTGACCGCCCCTCCCCACTCGGCTACGAGACGGTCGGTAATCGGCTGAATGAAGCGACACAGGCCACACCAAGGGGCGCCGAAATCCACCAAAACCAACCCATCACTTGTCAAAAGTTCTTGATTAAAAGCATCTAAAGCAACTTGCAAGGCCATCACTCCCAAACTAAAGAAGTTCTTTGGGATCATGCTACCAGGCAACTTGGCTGGCTGCAGAAACCATTTGGGGATGGAAAGCATAAAGAATCAATACAAAGCTGAATACCCCCAGATAGGCCCAGCGAAAAAACTCTTGGGGGCGCAGTTGCTGTCGCTTCTGCAGAATGGCCAAGCCGGGGATCACGGAGGTGCGCGCCTTGAGATCGCGGAAGGCCTGCCCGTATTTCCGCTCCAGGCGGTGATCCCCATGCCAAACGGCAAACAGGTGGTAGGCAATGAGCCCAAGCGAGGTCACCGCCATAAAGCTGGAGCCAATCCACAGGGAATGGGCCACACACCAGATCACCTGGCCCACCATTTGGGGATGACGGGTGATGCGGATGATCCCGGTTTCAAACAGGTGGATCTCCGGCTTGCGAATGGCGGCGATCTCCAGCAAGTTGAAGGTGGCCGGATACAAAAAGAAAAAAGAGAGGGCAGACAAAAGAGCAACGGTGGTGCGGATGCCCGGGACGGCTTGGAGATCCCAGAGAATCACCCCGTCGTAGCGGTGGTTGAAAAAATAGATGAGCAACAGCGGTGCCAAACTGAGGCTCACCAGAGCAAAGAAGATGCGGTACAGACGGGATCCCAGCCGGCTTTCCCCCCAGGGTCGCAAGTAGGCCAGTCCGCTGTGAGCACAGGCAAATCCCAAGATTAGGGCCAGCATTGTCCAATGGGATCCGTACTGGCCCAGCTTCTGCAGAAAGTCGCTGAAGGGGGTGAACAGCATCTTTTGGGTGACTCCTCTGGTGTTGCTGTGGCTTATGCTTAAAAGTAAGTTACATTAGGTTCCCCATGCTCAAAACTTTTTTTCTGCGTCTTGTCAGCCTGCTCCTGTCTGTAGCCCTTTTGCTGGGCTCAGCGAGCTCAGTTGCTCAGGCTGCCCGTCTCACCGGCAAGTATTACGAAGACAGCATGACCCTGATCCAAACCCTACGCACCGTCCTTTCAGAAGGGGATCCCCTGATGAACCCGGAAGAGGCGCGAGCGGAAGCCATGCAAGCCATCCAGGAGTTTTCTGGGCGCTACCACGGCCATCGCTACGACAAGCTGCAGTCTTTTACCACTTTGCGCACGGTGTTTAACACGCTGGCCTCCCAGTACCGCACTTCCAGTCGACCTCTCAACCCCGAAAAGGTGGAGCGGGTGCTAATGCAACTGGATCGGGCCGAATTGGCCCTGCGCCGAGAAGGTTGAGCTTTTTTTAGATTGGATCTCCCCGATCCAAATCACAGGCAAATTTCCCCGCTGCGGCCAGACTGTTCCCAGTCCGCAGAAGCCAGGGTCTTCTCAGGTCTCTTTTTGAATCTGAGAGGAAGGGCGCAGTGCTTTTCTGGAAGTGGAGGAGATTTTTATCTCGATTGAGGATTGGGGAGGTCGTGATGGTCAAAAATCGTTGGGTTTTGCTCTCGCTGCTGCTGATGGTTGGGGCTGTTGCTTCTCACCCAGCTTGGCTCCTGTCTCGCCCAGCCCAAGGACAGGTCGTTGGGGCTGTCGAGGAGGGATCCCCGGGCCCCTTTTTTGCAACGGATGGCCTGGCCCTGCGGGGCTATGACCCGGTGGCCTATTTCATCGACGGCAAGCCGGTCAAGGGATCCCCAGCGTATGAATGGGAGTGGGGAGGGGTAACCTGGAGGTTTGCCAGCGCCGAGAATCGGGAGCGGTTTCGCAACGACCCAGAGCGCTTTGCCCCCCAGTACGGCGGGTTTTGTGCCTGGGCCGTGGCCCACAACTACCTTTACCCGGTGGATCCCTTTGCCTGGAAAATCGTCGATGACAAGCTGTACCTGAACGCCAACCGGCGGGTACAGCGTAACTGGGAGCGCGACATCCCCGGCTTGATCAAGAGGGCAGATGCCAACTGGCCAGCTTTGAGAAGCCGATAGGCCCAAGTCCCTCTGGCCTGGGGTTCAATGGGCGAGGCGCAGGGTCACCTTGATGCCAACTCGGTAGGGGCCGCTTTCGCAGAGTTCCAGCTGGCCTCCCATTTCTCTCAGGAGCCGCTCGCTTACCCGCCAGACGGCACAGCCCTCTGTTTGAATGGGCACATGGCATCGCCCCTCAAGGTTCCACCCCAGGCACAGTCGCCCCTCTTCTTCTGCGGTGGGATAGGGGTGCAAAGCCATCGAACCGTAGCGTAGGGTGCGGATGCCCCAGCGACACACTCCCAGCAGCGCCTGCACCAAGCCGTGGGGATCCGCCCAAACGGTGAGGCTGTCGGGGAGAAGGGGCACCTCAAAGGCCGAGGTGGGTTGTAGGGCCGGCCATTCGTAGCGAATGCCCTGATCCTGGGCCTGTAGGCGAGTTAGGCTGTACACATCCTGCAGGAGGGGGCGTAGTCGGGTCGGTTCCGGTCGCAGAGGTTGGATGGGCAGGTCATGGCGAGCCAGGCGGGTGTATTCCTCAAGCAGCTTGATCAGGCGCTCTACCGCCTCTTTGGCACTTTGCAGGTATTCCCGCTCCTCTTCGGGAGAGTCACATAGATCCGACAACACCAACTGCAGGGATCCCATCTGGCTGCTGAGGGGATTGCGCAGCTCATGGCCGATGCTGACGAGCAACTCTTGTTGAAAGGCTCGCATCACCTCAGAGCGTTCAAAAGCAAACTGCCAATCCACGGCCCCTTGCCCGTCGGCAGGGGCGGCCTGCTGTAAGGGTGGGTCGGGTTTGGCTGTAGGCGAAGGCTCCCTCAAGAAGTGCTCCTGGCGAAGGACAGGGGATCCCATCCGTGCTCAGATCTCTGGGCTCGGAGCTTTAAGTTTTGGACAGTTCCGGCTCCGGCGATACCCCATCTTATGGGATCCTACCCTTTTCTATCCGACGAAGTGGGCGCTGACCACCCGTTCAACCCCGGCCAGATCTCGGTGAACTTGGATCTGCCGATAGCAGCCTCTAGCTTGCAACTGCTCCGCCACCCAAGGGGCTTGGCCTCGCATCACTTCCACCGCCCAAAAGGAGTTCGGGGCCAGGTAATCCGGTGCTGCTTGAATCAACAGTCGCAAGTGGGCTAGGCCATCTTCTCCGCCATCCAGAGCCTGTCGTGGCTCGTGCAGTCGCACCTCTGGCATGAGCGAGGCCAGCTCGGCAGAGGGAATGTAGGGAGGGTTGGAAACCAGGCCGCGCAGCTGCCCCCGCCAGGGATCCAAAGGCACAAACCAGGATCCCAGCAGCAAGTTCACCCGCTCCTGCAGATGGTGGGCTGCCACATTGTCTGCTGCAATAGCCAAGGCCTCTGGGCTAGAATCCACGGCCAGAAGCCGCAACTGGGGGTGCTGATGGGCCAACGCAATGGCAATCGCCCCGCTGCCTGTACCCAGGTCGGCAAAACAGGATCCCGGCGGCAGAGGATTGGCCTGTAGCCAAAGGGAAGCCTGCTCCACCAGCAGCTCGGTCTCCGGGCGTGGGATCAGCACCGCCGGCGTCACCCGCAAGCTCAAGCCCGCCCACTCAACTTTGCCCAACAGGTACTGTAGGGGGATGCGCTCTTCCACCCTTTGCCGCCAAAGGGCCTGCACCTCCTCCAGGGGATCCCCCTCCCCAGCCGGAGCGCGACCCATCAACCGCTCCAATGGCCCCCACCCCAGCCGTTCCCTGAGCAAAATCTCCACTTCCTCGGCAGGGATCCCAGCCGCTTTTGCCGCCCTCAGGGCTTGGGCACGCCACTCTGTTAACCGCTTCACCAGAGCAGACGGGGATCCCATCAGGGGCTTAGGTTAACGCTGAGGCTGGGGACTTGCAGAAGGATTGGCAGGCCGGGCCAGGGATTGGATATACTCCAGCGCCGAGCGAGAGGGGATAAAAGCGATCTTCTGCACATCGGCCTGTGCGTCGGGAGCCAACATGCGCTCCACCACAATGGCCAGCGAGGTCACTTCAATCTGGGTCTTTCCAACTACATCCGGGTTCTGCGCTGCCGCCCGATCCAAGGCCCTCCGCAAATCGTTGCGGTCGAAGAAGAAGGGCACCACCTCATGGCCATCCTGCTCGATGGTCAGCAGCCCCTCTCCGGAGCGGCCATAGAACAGAGGCACGCCGATTGCCTCCGGGGGCACATCTTGTCCGGTTTCCTTCAGCACCTGCTTGGCTGCTTCCACATCAGAAGCCCGAGGCACCACCTCAAAATACAGGTCACTATTCTTGGCGCGCTCCTCTTCCGATTTTTCGTAGGCATACCCCAGCGAGAGAGGCACCACCCGGGCTTGACTGGCTATCTCGGGGTTGCTGGCTTTCACCTGCTCCAACATTTGTTGGGCCTGGGCCTGATCCAGCCAGAAGGAAACCACTTGGATGGTGCGGCCATCCCGCTCCACATTGGCGACAACGGGGGTGCCGTTCTGAGACACGATGGCAAAAACAGGCACCAGATTCAGCCGTTCCGCCACCTCTTGCCGGCTCATGGGGCCTGCCGCAGCCTGAGCCAGTAGAGCACTCTCCTGAGCCCAAACGGGAGTTACAGCCAAGCCCCCCCAAGCTGTTCCGATCAGGATCCCGGCTACGCCGCCCACCTGAGCTGCACAGCGGCAGAGGGAGCGCACAGGCGATACTACATTACAACGCGTCATTCTCATCTCAACTCCCGGCATCGCGCCTTGTTCTGGTTGCTATGGGGTCAGCTTCCTAAGTACTAACCAACAGCCTGGGGCAAATCAAAAGCTGCCTAGATTAAACCCGCTCAACAGGGCTTAGGCTAGCGATGCGGCACACTCTCAGCCTTAGGATCCCGGTTGGCCATCGCTGACAACACCCCGGCACACCTATCTTGAAGAGCGCTCTTGGGCCACCCTAGAAGCCAAGGCTAGAACATCTGCTCGACCTCTGTCGAGGGGCAAAGCCCCTATTTTGGGTGGGGATCCCGCATCACCCAATACTATATACGGAGTCGCATACAACTGATCCACGCTAGATGCAGATCCCTCCGAGGGTTGTGTACCCAGCTCTCCCATAAAACGCTGCCTATTCCAGCCTTGTTCGGCGGTGTCCTGATGTAGCCGCGCAAACGTGGCAGCTGCTGTTAACTTTTGTTAAGATAGGGGTGCGAACTCACAGCTGTAGGGAGCATGACTCTAGTCAATAATAAGCTC
>NZ_JANSHS010000266.1:0-9204 GCF_047461695.1 Synechococcus sp. R6-7 | reverse complement strand
CAGCGTATCATTGACTAGAGTCATGCTCTCTCAGCGGCTGGTGCGCTGGATTCAGAACTATCTATCCGAACACTCAGGAAACCTAAGAAACAACTCTTCACCCTGAAAGCCCCCTTTTCGAGGATACTGCCCCACCGTTCCAGTAGACTCAAACTTTGCTCTCCTTTTCGGGGAGATGGGGAATTGTTGGCACAGTGCTTGATCCTGGGTTAGAAATGCTACCGAAAAGCAGTGCACTCCTTGACACTTTCTAAACTTAACTTAATCGACAACCTTCATGAGCGCCTCCTGGGATCTGGTCAACCTGCTTACCTTACTCAACTGGAACACTCTGCCCGGATGGCTTTGGCTGCTCCTTTGGGGATCCTCACTGGCCGTGGTGATGTACTGGCAAAAGCGCTGGCTGCAGCGGGATCAGGTGGGTTTTCCCGATGTCATCATGCTGGCGCGTGCAGATACGACGGTGGTGGAATGTAACGAAGCTTGCCAGAAAATCTTGGGGGATTGGCGGGGCAGGCGCTGGATCGACGTGCTGCTGGCAGAAGAGCAAGAGCAGGCGCAGCAAAAGATAGCCCACCTTACCCCTCAGCAGCCCACCTTTACCCGGATTAGCAGAGTGGCGGATGCAGCGGGGCAGGTGCGGTGGTTTGAGTGGATCAACCAAGGCATTTTTGACCGGCGGGGCCGCTTGCAGTTTATTCGCGGCGTGGGCCGAGACATTACCGAGAAGAAACAGTTGGAAGAAAACCTGCGGCTGCGGGAGGCCCAACTGCGCACCTTGTTGGATGCCCTGCCATTGGCGGTGTGGGCCAGGGATCCCCAGGGAGTGCTAATTTTGCAAAATGCCACTGACCGCGCCTGGTTTGGCGATCTGCTGGGTACTTCTCTGGAGGAGGTGGCTCAGCAACATCCCCACTGGCTGGAGTACACCTCTCAAGTTCTATCCGACGTAGAGCGGCAAGGGTTTTGCCAATTCGAAGGTAAGGAAATGATTCAAGGCCAGGAGCGCTACACCTATCGCTTCGCTGTAAAGCTTCAGGATCAGTCTAAAGGATTAGGGCTTCTCGGCATTGTCCTAGATATCACCGAACAAAAGCGGCTGGAACAGGAGGTGTGGGAACAAGAAGAGCGTTTTCGCGCCTTCCTCAACAACAGCCACGACATTTTGTGTCGGATCGATGCCCAAGGTCTGCTGCATACCTTAAATCCTCCGGCTGCTGAGAAAATTTTGGGGCGTGCTCCCAATCAGGGAGAGGCCGTACCCTTGGATTGGGTTCACCCCGAGGATCGGCAGAACGTTGCTAATGCTCTTGAGCAACTCAAGGCTCGACCTGGCGAGACACTCAGCTTTATTTACCGGGCCCAACACGCCGATGGCCAGTGGGTGTGGCTGGAGAGCCTCTGCACCAATCTTTTGGAGGATCCCTCTGTGCAAGGGATCGTTTCCAGTACCCGCGATATCACCCAACAAAAGCAGGTGGAACTGGCTTTGCGAGAGAGCGAAGCCCGCTTCCGAGAAATTGCAGAGGCTGTACCGGTGGTTTTCTTTGTGTATTCTGCAGACTTGAGCCAGTCTCTCTACAAAAGCCCCCAAAGCGAGAAGATCTGGGGTTACACAGCAGAAGAGTTTCGCCGC
Organism: Synechococcus sp. R6-7; assembly: GCF_047461695.1. Taxonomy (NCBI): domain Bacteria; kingdom Bacillati; phylum Cyanobacteriota; class Cyanophyceae; order Synechococcales; family Synechococcaceae; genus Synechococcus; species Synechococcus sp. R6-7. The sequence goes on along the minus strand of NZ_JANSHS010000266.1, from coordinate 7,568 downwards.
AAGCCAGATCTCTGGAAAGACAGGATCCATCCCGAAGATCTGCCAAGGGTACTGCAGGCGGCCGCCCGAGCCACTCAAGAAGCCCAGCAGATCACCTACCGCCTTTTCCATCGGGATGGCAGGCTGCGCTGGCTGCGTACTTCTTGCCGACCCATCTTGAACGAACAGCAAGAGGTTATCCGTATTGTTGGCATTACCGAAGATATTACGGAGCAGAAAGAAGCAGAGCTGGCTCTACAAGAAAGCGAAGCTCGGCTTAGGGCTATTCTGGACGGGATCCCTTTTTCTATCTTTCTCAAAGATCTGGAAGGGCGCTATCTTCATGTAAACAAGACTTATCTACAACAGAGAGGCTGCAAGGCAGAAGAGCTCATTGGAAAGTTGGATAGTGAGCTGTTCGCATCAGAAGAGGCTCTAGAATTTCGAGATCAGGATCAAAAAGTCCTGCAATCTCCGCATCCTGTCAGCTACGAGCGAACCTTTTTCCGCGATGGCAAGAGATTGACCCAGTGGGTCACCAAGCTTGCCCTGCGGGATCAGCAAGGGGATCCCTATGCCGTTTGCGGTGTTGTTGTGGACATCACCCCCCTCAAAGAAGCTCAAGAAGTGCTTCGGCAAGAGGCAGAGCGGGAGCGACTGTTGGGGGCCTTATTGCGGCGGATCCGCCAAGCTTTGGACTTGCAAACCCTCTTGGAAACAACGGTTGCGGAAGTGCGAGAGTTTCTCCAGGTAGATCGGGTGATGATCTATCAGTTGCAGGAAGGTGTAGGGGGGTTTGTAGCTGCTGAGTCGGTGGCGGATCCCTGGCCCAGCCACTTGGGCCGCCGGGTGTGGGATGCTTGCCTTCGCCAGGATCCTTGCTACCGCAAGTACCAAGAGGGCTTTGTGCAAGCCATAGCCAACGTGGCGACGGCCAATTTGGATCCTTGCTATCGGGAGCTCTTGGAATCTTTCCAGGCCCAAGCCAACTTGGTGATCCCAATTCGGCGGGGAGAGGATCTCTGGGACCTTCTGGTGGCACAGCACTGCCAATCCAGCCGCCCTTGGCAAGAGTGGGAAATCCGGCTTTTACAAGAGCTGAGCGATCAATTAGCCATCGCGTTGCAACAGGCCCAGTTATATGAACAACTGCAAGCCCTCAATCAAACCTTGGAAGAAAAGGTTCGGCAACGCACCTCTGAGTTGCAGCGATCCCTGCAATTTGAGGCCCTGCTGAAACGCATCACTGACCGGGTGCGCGACTCTCTGGATGAAGCTGAAATTCTCAACACCGCTCTGCGCGAGCTGGGAGAAAACCTAAATGCAGATGGCTGCGATATTGGCCTTTACAACGCCGATCTCACCCTTTCCGCCATCAGCTACGAGTATTGTCCTCGCTTGGGGTCGGCCTTGCATACTTGTATTCCCTTTGCCCAATATCCAGATCTCTACGCCCAGTTGTTGCGAGGAGAGCCCTGCATATTTTGTTTACTTCCTGACCATTGTTTACTTCCTGACGCCCCCCGCCAAGGATCAGTCTTGGTCTGCCCTCTGCGGGATGGGGAGCAAGTCTTGGGGGATCTGTGGGTTTTTCGCAGCAGCGAGGAAAGTTTTGATGAGCAGGAAATGAATCTCGTAGCTCAAGTGGCCAATCAATGTGCTATCGGCCTAAGGCAGGCGCGCCTATTCCGAGCTGCCCAAGAGCAGGTGCAAGCCCTGGAGCGCCTTAACCGCCTCAAAGATGACTTTATCAGCACCGTCAGCCACGAGTTGCGCACCCCCCTCACCAGCCTGAAGATGGCGTTGCACATGCTGCAAGTTGCCCCTGCGAGGGAGAAGCAGGCCCAGTACCTATCCATCGCCCAGCGGGAATGCCAACGGGAGATCGAGCTGATCAATGACCTGTTGGATTTGCAGCGGCTAAAGGCAGGAGCCTATGCTTTGAATCTGCAAACGCTGACCTGGGAAGCCTTGTTGGGGGATTTGCTGTTGGCTATTGGCGAACGCGCCCGTACTAAGGGGCAAACCTTTCAAGCCAACGTGCCTCTGGAGAGCAGCATCACCACAGATCCTCTCCTTTTGGGGCGTATCCTGCGGGAGCTGCTACACAACGCGGTGAAATACACCCCCGGCCAGGGATCCATCCGCCTAGAAGTCAGGGTTGAGGCCAACCGAACTCGCATCCAAGTCAGGAATAGCCAAGAGATCCCGGCTGAGGAACTCACCCGCATTTTCGAGCGTTTTTACCGGATCCCTGGCAATGATCCTTGGAAAGAAGGGGGCACCGGTCTGGGCTTGGCCTTGGCAAAACAGATGGTGGATCAACTGAGGGGATCCATTGAGGTCAACAGCTCTGCCGGTTGGACGACTTTTACGCTACATCTACCCGAATTGCCGCAATTTTAATTCCACTTCTTCCCCTCGCTTTGGGATACATTACTGGCAGGGATCCGGGGGGGCTTTGCCTAAACCTATGACAACTCGCCTAGATTTGGCTCTCACTCTTGAAGACTTCCTCAAGTTGCCTCACATAGAAGAGTCTCCGGCATGGGAGTACGTGGATGGAGTTGCCATTCAAAAACCGCTGCCCAAAGTCCGCCATTCCATTTTGCAAAAACGCCTCGTGGCTGAGGTTGACGGCAGCACCACCGACTATACTGCCCTGCCCGAACTGCGTTGCACTTTTGCCGGTCGTTCCATTGTTCCCGATATTGCTGTAATTGCGTGGGATCGAATTCGCCTCAGTGAAACAGGCGAGCCAGAGGATGACTTCACCGCAGCACCCGACTGGATTATCGAAATTCTTTCGCCGGGTCAAAGGGTAAGCCGTGTAATCGATAATATCCTGCATTGTCTAAAGCACGGCAGCAAATTAGGGTGGATGGTGGATTTAGACGATTACTCTGTTTTGATATTTGCCCCTCAACAAGAGCCGGAAATTTGCCGAGCAGATCGTCAGCTCAAGGTGATCGATGGGATCCAGTTAGCATTGACTCCACAACAAATCTTTGTTCTCCAATACACTACCCCCGCCGCATGGCCGTAACCCCCGTGGGATCCAGCACCTTGCCCCGTTCCACCTCGGCATAGACCAGGTAGCGATCCCCGCAGTCCATCCAAGTTTTCACACGGCACTCCAGGTAAGCTAAGGCATCCAACAAAATGGGGCAGCCATTCTCAGCAGTGGCCGTGGCCAAGCCGGCAAACCGATCTTCTCCAGGGCGCTGGGGCCGCTGAAAGTGCCGTTGCAAATTGCTACCTTTGCCTTCCCGCAAGATGTTGAGCACAAAGGGTGCCTGGGGATAGGTCAGCAGTTCGGCTTCTTGGTCCTTGCTCACCGATAGAGTTAGCCCCGGCGGATTGAAGCTGGCCTGGGCCACCGACCAGGTGAGGAAGCCGCGGCGGGTCTCTCCTTGCAGAGCGGTAACTACACACAGGGATCCCACCACCCGGCTCAGGGCTTGCCCAACCCGATCCGCCTGAGTTTCGCTGCTGGTTTGGCGAGGGGCGCGGGCTCGTTTGGCTTTGCGCAGGGCCTGAGCAAACTGGGATCCCGCCTCTTGACAGGCTTCCAGGATTTCAGGGGTGGGCTTAAACTTGGCGCGGATCGTCTCAAACCCCAAGGAAAAGCCGGCATTGAGCAACTTACTCTCGATGAGATCCACCGCTTCTCCGCTCCAGCCGTAGGAGCCGAAAACCCCGGCCAATCGGGTGGTGGGAACTGAAGAAAGGATGATGCCAAGGGCGGTTTGGATCTGCACAGGAGGATGGCCGGCCAAAGTCGGGGATCCGATAACAAACCCTTGGCAGCGCTCCAGAGCCTGGGCGATCTCCTCCGGAGTGGCCCATTCGCAGTTGATCCGCTCCACCTTAACGCCGGCTCGCTCCAGCCCTTGGGCTATAGCCATGGCCATCAAGCCTGTATTTCCGTAAGCGGAAGTGTATAGGAGAGCTACCCGCTGCTCGCCGGGATCCTCTTCGCACCAAGTGTGGTAGTCCAACCGCAACCGCCGCAGGCTGTGGCGCACCAAGGGGCCGTGGGCAGGGGCATAGATTTGGGCGGGAAATTCTTCCAACTTGGCCAGGGCTGCCTTCACCTGGGGCAATTGGTTGCGGTGCAAGCAGTCGAAGTAGTAGCGACGGTCTTCGCTGAGCTGCCGCCAATGCTCGTCAAACACCTGCTCATCGCACACATGGGCACCGAACAACTTATCGGTGTAGAGGATCCCGGTGGCCGGATCGTAGGTACAGAGGGCATCTGGGTGGCGGGGCGTGGGCACGGTGCGAAAGTGCAACTCATGCCCTTCTCCCAAATCCAGGCGATCCCCATCCCGGATGACCCGCAAACGGAAAGACTGGTCGCCATTGTAGAAAATGCCCAGATCGGCGGCTTCTTCTTCGTCGCGACTGCGGGGCAAGGGATCCATCTCTTCAAAGGCGGCCCGTAGCGTAATGGATCCCGGTTTGGAGCAGAGCACCATCGCATAGGGAGCCAGAGGCAATAGGGCCTTGAGAGTGGCAATGCGGTTAAAGTTGACGTGGCTGAGCAAAATAAAGTCCAACCGCTGCAGGTACTGGTGTTGGGCCAGCTCTTCTAAAAAGATGCTGGTGAACGATTCCCCCGGAGGATCGATGAGAAGGGTTTGGCGGGCCTGGATGAGGTAGCTATTGGCAGTGGTGCCCCGTTGCCGAGCATATTCCAGCTCAAACTTCAGGCGATCCCAGGTGCGGGAGCGGAGAACCAACGTGGACGGGCCGATAAGGGCAACTTGGACATCGCGGGCGGGGATCTTGCTCTCCATAGCAGCCTCCGATGCGGTATCTGTCCTCACCTTGCCACGAAACTGGGGGAATGGGGATCCCTTTTCAGAGTTTCGGGAGAACAGGGGTTGGCTTACCCAAAAGTTGGGTCTGAAGCCCCGTCCTCACAACTGCGCAAGAAGCAAGCGATTGAGGTGGGGAGTGTGTCAAGTTTTTTCAAAGTCGGCCGGGCAAAAAGGAAGAGGCTAAGATCGGCTTGTAGCGTGTTCAGGCTGCCTATGTCTGCCCGATCCAAGTCCAAAGTGGAGGCCCCTGCTAAGGGGATGGATCCCCGCCAGTTTACCGAAGCTGAGGTGGCGGCAATTGCAGAGCGGTTGGAGCGCAATGACTATCCGACCGTCTTTGGCTGCTTGGAAGACTGGCATGCCCTTCGAGCCGTTGCCTTTTATGCTCCCCACTTAGTGGCTCCCTATGCACACCTGTTGGAGTGGGAAGTGGATGAAGATTAGGGCTGTCCTTGCAGTTCTTAAAGGGATCCCAGTGCTCAGGGCAACGAGGGGGGAGGATTTCCGTCAGAGCCTTGCCGGCGAATCAGATAGCGCACTTCTTCAAGGAGAACGTTGAACCTCTGATCCGTTTCCGCCTGCCGTTGGTTGATGGCCTGAATGGCGCGTTCGTGCTCTCGTTGTAGGGCGGTGAGGGTAACCAGAGCTTGAGTCACTTCCTCTGCCCACTCGGCAAGGTGAGCTAAGTCAGAGCGGGTCTCGCTGACAACTTGCTGTAGCTCTCGCAGGCTTTGAGCTTGGGCAGCAGCTTGTTCGGCAAATTCGGCGCGGCTTTCTTGGATGGACTGGCGCAGCTCCTGGACCGATTGGCAGAGCTCCCGGATTTCTCGGCTGTTGGCAGCAGTCTGTTCAGCCGTCCAAGCCAGCAGTTGTTCCACCCGGTCTAAGCGGTCTTGGCTCTGACTATTCACTCCGATGCCTCGCCTTGTGATGCAATCGATAAACTCCATCCGATTATAAGTGGAGTTAAGCTCAGCCAAACAGGATAGGGGGAATGGTCATTCCCAGAGCCGCCGGATTGGAGAGCGATGCAGCAACTGGTGGGCTTCGGCCAGCAACTCCGGGATAGGCAGATGTTCTGGGCAGCGGGGTAAGCAGTCACCGCATTCGGTACAGCGGTCGGCAGGTGACCCCGGAAACCAATGCCCAGCTTGGCCGAACATGTTGTAGCGGTACCGAGCAAACTCCGTCATCTCGTGGGCAATGGCCAAGTTGCGCAACCGCAGCACTTCGGGAATGTGGATCCCTTCTGGGCAGGGCAGGCAGGCGTAGCACTGGGCGCAGCGGCTGGATCCCAAGCGTTCCTGCTCGGCTTGGCGCAACCGCTCCTGAATCTGAGGGCCATCCACCCACCAACGGTCGGGATCCTGTAAAGCCGACAAGGCCACCTGTAGCTCCTCAGGATGAGTGATGCCCAGGCTGAGGGTGTGAACACGGGGATCCGCCAGCAAAAAACGATAGGCAAACTCCAAGGGGCTGAAAGGGGCACAGCACTCCTGCAGGTGTTGGGGCGGGCGATAGAGCATTCCCCCTTTATCGGCAGGAGAAATGATGAACACGCCCATATCTTGCTGGGCAGCCGCTTCTAGGGCCGGTGCATTGCGCTGTTGGAAAAAGTGATAGTGCAAATTAACAAAGTCAAAGCATCCTGTCTGGATGGCCTGCAAAATTAACTCCAGGGATCCATGGGTGGAAAACCCAATGTAGCGCACCCAGCCTTCCTGGTGGAGCTGCTGGAGAATCGGCAGCCCTTTCTGCAGCACCCACTCCAGGTGTTCCGGCAGGTTGATGCCATGAAAGGCAAATTGATCCAAGTAATCCACCCGCAGACGGCGCAGGGATCCCTGAAGCCGCTCTCGCAACCCATCTGTGGGAGTGAGTTTGCTGGTCAGAATCAACTGATGGCGTGAAAAGGGCAGGGTTTGCAAAATCTCGCCCAAGAGCACCTCGGCATGGCCATAAGCCTGAGCCGTTTCGATGTGGTTGATCCCTGCGGCTAGGGCTGCCTCAACGGTTGCCTGAGCTTGATCCCTGGGCACATTGACCAAGCGCATGCTGCCCAGAGAAAAAACCGAGACCAGCTGTTGGGTGCGCCCAAAGCGACGGTAGAGCATTGCGGCTGAGGTGATGCCAGCAACTCCCATCAAATCACCCCCCAGAGGCGGGAGACAGCTTCAGATGGCCGGGCACAGGCATGGTTTCCCTCAGGAGGGGTTTTTGCCCAGCAGTTCTGCCGCCAGCAGGATCGCCTGCTTGAGGCTCTCGCATCGGGCCACCCCTTGGCCGGCAATGTCGAAGGCGGTGCCATGATCGGGAGAGGTGCGAACAAAAGGCAACCCAATTGTCAGGTTGACTGCCCGGTCAAAAGCCAGCATCTTCACCGGGATCAAACCTTGATCATGATAGAGAGCCAAGTAGGCATCTGCCACAGTTGGGGATCCCTGGCCATGCCAGGCTTGCGCGGGAGCCAGCCACATGGTGTCGGGGGGAAGCGGCCCCCAAATTTGGGCGTGGGCATAGGTGCGCAGCAGCTCGGTCAGCCATTCTTTTTCCTCCGATCCCAGTTGCCCCTGTTCGCCGGCATGGGGATTCAGGCCGGCTACTGCAATCACAGGATCCCGGATCCCAAAGGTGTGGCGCAGGGATCCCACCAGCACATTCAGCTTTGTCCGCACCCGCTCTGGAGTCAGCACGGTGGGCACTTGGCCGAGGGGAATATGGGTGGTGGCCAGCAAAACCCGCATCTGCCAACCGCTGTGGGGG
>NZ_JANSHS010000265.1:0-6394 GCF_047461695.1 Synechococcus sp. R6-7 | reverse complement strand
GGGGGCGACAGTGACGCTGGTCCATGGGCCGTTGGGGATCCCTTTTGATCCAGCGCCCTTCGCCATTCGGGCCATTCCGGTGGAGACGGCAGCCCAACTGGAGGCGGCTTTGCAGGCGGAATTTCCCCAGGCGGATCTCTTGTGGATGGCTGCTGCTGTGGGGGATGTGCGCCCCTCTCAGGTTTACGCGGGGAAGCTGCCCAAAGCCGATCTACCCCAGATGTTGCCGTTGGAGCCGATCCCTGACCTGCTGGCAGCTCTGGCCCGCCACAAACGCCCTGGCCAACGCCTCATCGGCTTTGCCGCCCAAAGTGGGGATCCCTTGCCACCGGCCAGAGAGAAGCTCCGCCAGAAGGGCCTGGATGCTATTGTGGCCAACCCCATCGACCAACCGGATAGCGGCTTTGGCAGCAGCCACAACCAAGGCTATTGGATCCCCCAGCAGGGAAGTCCAGAGCGGATCCCATTGGCAACCAAGCCAACCCTGGCCCACCGGCTGCTGGATCTGGCCCGGCAATTGGAGTTGGGCTACTTTAGTTAAACTCCCTCTCCCTCTGGAAGAGGGGCCGGGGGTGGGGGCTGTGCGGTACAGAACGCTAAACTTCCCGGAATAGCTGTTCGCGAACTGCCTCAAGAACCTGTGTAAAGCCACAGGGGCAAGCCCGAGGTGCTCACTTCAAACTGCAGACGGGCCAAGGCTTCTGCTGCCGGCAGAAATCGAGACCAACCTCTGCGCCGCGGGAGCAGGTCGTAGAACTTCGCATCCGTCGGCAAACCCGCCAGCTCTGCCGCCCAAAGGCGGGCATCTTCTTCTGTGCCCAAGCGATCCACCACACCCAAGTGGAGGGCCTGCTCTCCGCTGAAAATGCGGCCATCGGCAAAAGTTTTGACCACATTCAAACTCAACTTGCGGGCAGCAGCAACCGTCTGCACAAACTGGCCGTAGGTGATGTCGATCAACTCTTGCAGGATGTTTCGCTCTTCTGGGGTCAGCTCGCGATCAAACGAGAGAATATCTTTGTAGGGGCCAGACTTAATTACCTTAAATGAAATCCCCACCTTATCCAGGAGGCGTTCGATATTGTTGCCTCGAATGATCACACCAATGCTACCGGTGATTGTTCCTGGGTTGGCAACAATTTTTTCGGCTCCCATGGCAATATAAACCCCCCCAGAGGCAGCAATGTTGCCAAAGCTGGCGACAATACGGGTGCCCTTTTTCTCTCGCAAACGCAAGAGGGCATTGTAGATTTCTTGGGAGTCGGCCACCGTCCCGCCTGGACTGTCGATGCGCAGCACCACAGCAGGGATCTGGTTTTCTTCCACCTCTTTCAGGGCCTTGAGAACCCGCTCGCGAGTTTTGCCATCAATGGCCCCTGCCACCTCAATGCGACCGATTTGCCGGCGCAAACCACCCAAGAATAATCGCTTCAGCATGGAAAAGAACTGGATAGGGATAAGTGCATATTCTGTATCATGAATGGCGGCTCATGGCTTGGTCAACCAGTTGCCTAGACGTTGCCATACACCGGGATCACCGCCCCTCGCAGATCCCGCGCTGCTTCTGAGACCAAAAAGGCAATCACCTGCCCGATGGACTCTGGCTTTACCCACAGCTCGGCTTGCTCGGATCCCATGGCAGCTCGGTTGGCCGGCGTGTCGATGATGCTGGGCAGGATGACGTTGGCTGTGATGTCTGTGCCTTGGGTTTCGGCGGCAATGGTACGGGTCAGGGCCACCACCCCTGCTTTGGAAGCGCAGTAGGCGGCCAATTGCGGGCCCGGCTCCACCGCTCCTCGGGATCCCACCGTTACAATCCGCCCATAGCCCTGTTGCCACATTCTGCGCAGGCTGTGCTTGCAGGTCAGAAAAGTGGTGGTGAGGTTGAGGTCGAAGTCGCGATACCAGTCCGCCAAGCTGTACTCGTGGGTGGGGCCCATGGCAAAGCCCCCCACCAGGTGGATCAGCCCATCTACGCGGGGTAGGTCGGCAACGGCGCGGGCAACCGCTGCCTCATCTGTTAAATCCACCTGCACAAAGCGAACCCGATCCAGAGCATTGACCGGCAGGCGCTCCCGCAAAATGGCAAGATCTTTCTCTTGGCGATAGGTCAAGGTCAGCTCTGCGCCGCTGGCCAGCACCACGGGAACCACCCCCAAACCCAGCCCGCCTGTGCCGCCGGTCAAGAGGATTTGCTTGCCTTGGTTGCTTTGCATGGATGCACCTGCATTGGCGAAAGGGATCCAGAACAAGATCGGGAAGGGACTTCAAAAACCCCAGAGGATGTTTGGGTTCGTCCAACTGAGCTTCCCTCTCTTACCCTACCCTGGTTCCTGCTCCTCTTGAGGAACAACAGCCCTTTTGGGCGCTTTCTCCAGCAGCAGGTCGCTCAAGGCCAGCCAGTGGGGCAGGGCCAGCTCTTCGGCGCGGGCATCGGGGTTGAGGCGGAGCTGAGCCAAAGCTGCTGCAACCGCTTCTCGCTCCACCAAGCTTCCCAGGGCATTGACGAGCTTCTTGCGGCGGGTGGAGAACCCCTGTCGAAGGAGGTGGTTAAACCAGCAGGGATCCCGGACGGGGGTGGGGGCGGGGCGGGGGGTGAGGCGAATCACGGCAGATTCCACCTTGGGGGCGGGCTTGAAAGCGGTGGGGGGCACCCTGCAGATCAGCTCGCAATCGGCCAAATACTGCGTCCGCAAGCTCAGAGCACCATAGGCTTTGCTGCCGGGGCCGGCCTGCAAGCGCTCGGCCAGCTCTTTTTGCACCAGGAGGACAATGCGCTCGAACTGCCGAACCGGCTGGGCCGGGGATCCGAGCACCTTTTCCAAAATGGGGCCGGTCAGGTTGTAGGGGATATTGGCCACCAGCAGGCGGGGTTGAGGAGGCAGCGGCAGGCGGAGAAAATCTCCCTCCAGCAGGTGGAAACGGGGTTGGCCGGCGAACCGTTTTTGCAGCAGTCGGCACAGATCCCGGTCGATCTCCACCGCCACCACCTGGACACCCTGGGCCAGCAATCGCCGCGTCAGTTGGCCGGTGCCGGGGCCGATCTCCAGCACCCAAGTGGGATCCGCGTCTCCCTCTAGATCATTCAACTGGGCAGCCCGCACAATCGCCTCGTGAACAGCGGGATCCTTGAGCCAATGCTGACCAAACCGTTTACGAGGATAGGGCATGGGGGAATGTTCGCGCAGTGCTGCGCCGCAACCGAGAGGTACCCAGAGCGGTTGAAGGAGAAATGGCCGGGTGGGTCATCGCTGGACTGAGTTGGGAACAGAAATCAAGGTGGGATCCGCATCCTCAGGTCTATCTCGGGCGGGTTGAGCAGGGAGCGCCTCTGGGTTCGGATCCCCGCTCAGGAGCGGCTTGCGGTAGAGGGGCACCGTAAAGGTGACGGTGGATCCCAGCCCTTCGCCCAGGCTGTAGAAATTGATTTCCCCTCCCATCGCCTCCACCAGGCGTTGGCTGATGGCCAGGCCCAAGCCGGTTCCTCCATATTGGCGGGTGGTGGAACCATCCACCTGTGTGAAGGCCTGAAACAGTTTTTGCTGCTTTTCCAGCGACACGCCGATCCCTGTGTCGATGACGCGGATGCGGGCCAACCCCGGATTGCCGGGCAGGATATCCGCTCGCACGGTTACTGAGCCTTTGGGGGTAAACTTGATGGCATTCCCCACCAAATTGAGCATCACCTGCAACAGGCGTTGGTAATCGCCCAAGAGCAAAATCTGATCCGAGGTGTTGGGCAGGTGGAAGCTCAGTTGTAGGCCCTTTTGGCTGGCCTGCAGGCTAGTCTTGGCCTCCACATCCTTAAACAAAGCTCGCAGGTCGCAGGGCTGGAACTCCAACTGCATTTTGCCCGCCTCGATCTTGGCGATATCCAGCACATCGTTGATTAGGGCCAACAGGTGCAGGGCAGAGCGATAGGCCTCTTGCAAAAAGTCCAGCTCCTCTTCGCGGTTTTCGGCCATCCCGTCCAGCACCAGCTTGATAAAGCCGATGATCCCGTTGAGAGGGGTGCGCAGCTCGTGGGAGGTGTTGGCCAAGAATTGGCTTTTCAGTTGGTTGGCCGATTCCGCTTGGGCACGGGCCTGCTCCAGCTCCTTATTTTTCTGACGCAGAGTTTGGTTGGCTAACTGCAAGCGGGTTGCCAGTTGGCGACTTTGATCCAGCAAAATGGCGTGGGCAATGGCTGCGCCCAGGTAGGTGGCAATGCTCTGGAGTACCTGAATGTGGCTTGGCTGCCAAACAGGAACCCTGTTCGGATCCAGCATTTCCAGCCAGAGCAGGCTGTTGGCGTAGCCCTGGTAAGACATGGCAATGGCCAGATGTCGCCCCGCCTCCACCGGTTCTTCCTGTCTGAGGGCCTGCAACAAATGGGGGTAATCTGCCAGCTTCAGGGTCTGGTGGAGCAGGGAGGGATCCCCAGGATGGCGGCGGTACTCGGCATTGACCGTGAGGGAGTCTTGCCCCACCTCGTAGAGGGCCATCAGGCAGCGATCTACCTCAAACAGTTGCCCCAACTGCTCCACGGTCTGCTGGCACAGTTGCCGGATATCGAGGGAATGCCGGATGTTGCGCACCAACTGCGTCGTGATCCCCTGTACCGGATCGGCCGGGAGAGCATGGGGCTGGCTGTTGGGGCTGCTGGTTCCTCCGGCCAACGCAAAAGGCGTAGCCCCCAGCAACTTGCCCACTGCCGCAACCGCCACCACCTCCCCTTCCATGTCCCGTACAGGGTTGAGAGAAAGATGCAGATGCAACTTGTAGCGGGGCGAGAGCACCTGACATTCGTAGGAGAGGGGATCCCCGCTTGCAAAGACCTGGTTGAGCTTGGCTTCGTACTCTCCAGCGTTGGCCACCTCCCAGATTTGCTGTCCGCTCACGATGTGCTGAGGGTGGATGCCATATTTCTCGGCATCTTCCCAGTAAAAACTCCAGAAGCGCCTCTGGCGATCCTGCGTGTAGAACATCGGAGTGGGTCGGAGGGCGCCCATTTGGGATGAAGCCACCATTGCGCTAGGGGAACGTAGGCCAAAACTCAGGTTTTTCCAGAGGAAGCCGGGCTGGCCGGATCAGAGGCCGGGCGGGTTAGTGGGGCAGAGTCCTTGTTGAGGCGGGCGAAGATCATGCGGCCTGCTGAGGTTTGAATGGCGCTGGTCACAACCACAGAGCGGGTTTTGCCCACAGAGCGCTGCCCTTCTTCCACCACCACCATGGTGCCGTCTTCCAAGTAGCCTACCCCTTGACCTGGCTCTTTTCCTTCGCGGGTGATCTTGATATCAAAGCTGTCGCCGGCAACATAGATGGGCCGCAGCGCCTCGGCCAACTCATTCACATTCAGCACCTTGACCCCCTGCAGAGCCGCCACCTTCTTCAGGTTGTAATCGGTGGTAAGCAGCGTTCCCCCCACGGTTTGGGTGAGGCGCACCAGCTTTTCATCGACAGTGGTCAGATCTGGATAGTTGGCTTCGTGAATAACGAAACGATCGGGGTAGGCCTCTCGTAGAGCCTGCAGCGTATCCAAACCTTTGCGGCCCCGCTCTCGTTTTTGGGCATCGGCTTTGTCGGCAATGGTCTGCAATTCCGTCAGCACAAAGCGAGGAACCACCAGGGTTCCTTCCAAAAAACCTGTCTCGATTAACTGAGCCACTCGGCCATCGATGATGGAGCTGGTGTCCAAAACCTTGGCCGTGGCAGCCACCACATTGCCCTCCGCCCAGAGGGCTGCCTGCAAAGCATAGTTGGGGTTAAACAGCCGCAGCAGCGAGGGGCCGTGGGTATCGGCCAGGCTGACCCCCAGATAGGCAAAGGCCAAGCTGAAAAAGACCGAAGCCAGTGGCTCGAGGAACCTGTTGAGTTGGGGAGGCAAGGGCAGCAAGTACACAGGAGCCATGGCCAGATTGGCGATCACCAAGCCGATCACCAACCCCACCGAGCGGCTGATCAACACGTCCGGCGGCAAGGAGCGCACATTGGCCTCAAAGCGACGGTAGCTCCAGCGCACCAGGGATCCCAAAGCCAGTCCTGCCAGCAGGCCAAAGCCGCTGGTGACGACACGGGCTCCTTCCACATTGGCCCCCTGAATGGCGGCAGGAGGGAGCAAATCCAGGCCGTAAAACCCGAGACCAGCCCCGGCCAACATGAAGATCGCGATCAGTAAAGCGTCTAGCATAAGAAAAAAGACGGCCCTGCTGAGTGGGTGATGCTGCTGGGAATAGGCAAATCTGCTTCCTACTCATTCTAGTCGTCTGGTGTTGGAGGGATCCGGACAACCAAGCCAGCCCTCCCCCAGAAGGATTCAGACTATGCTGAAATCATAGCGATCCCTTGCCAGCTTGAGGGATCTGTGGAGCATGCCTCTAACCCTCAAAACCCTGAACTTTGCTGAATTTACTGA
>NZ_JANSHS010000264.1:0-7103 GCF_047461695.1 Synechococcus sp. R6-7 | reverse complement strand
GCTTAGCGGTCGGAGCCGGGTAGTTTACGAGATAGGCTTTTCGGCTGCAAGTCGCACAAAGCGATTTTGGTTGTAGAGCTGCTGAGCCACCACTGCGAAACCCACCTTCTCCAGCAACCACACCAGGTCTTCGGCGCTGAAGCGATTGTGCTCGTAGAAGTGGGTAAACTGATCCAGCAGCGTTTCCAAAGGCGTGTCCGACTGGAAGAGTTGGGCCTCTGTATCGGCATCGAAGTAGAGGCTGAGCGGGGCGCGCACCCAATCCACCAGCAAAAATCGCCCCCCCGGCTTGAGTAGACGCAACACCTCCTGCAACAAGCGCAAGGGCTGCACCATCTCGTGCAACACCACCACTGCCTGAGCTGCATCGATGCTGTTGGCCGCAAGCGGCAAGTGAGGGTCGTGCAGGTCGGCCTGCAGCAGCTGGATTCCAGGGATCCCCTTCAAGTCTGCCGCCGCTCGCTCCAACATGTAGGGCATCACATCCACCCCGATGAAGTGTCCTCCGGGATAGCGTTGCGCCCACTGACCCAGAGCAAAGCCCGGCCCGGTTCCCAGATCCAACAAGCGCGGTGCAGGAGGCAGACAGGGCTCGATGTGCATCTGCCAGAACTGCCAAAACGCCTCGTTAAAGCGCCCAGGAGCCGTCGCCACCATGCGCTCGCAGAAGCTGGGGCCACGGTGGTGCTGGTAGAGAAGCTGAAAGGTATCGAGGCCGGTCTGGGGCATGGCTGAAGATTGTTGAGAAAATTGCTAGAGGGATCACCAGAATTCGCTGATGGGCTGAAAAGAGCATCGGGGGATCCCCAAAAGTAAGGCCTAATGTCGGCCTAACGAGCAGTGGGAGCGCTGGAAAAGTTGGCAATGCCGGTCTCCAGGTCGCTAAAGCAGGTCAGTACCTTTTCCATGGAGGTGAGGTTGAGGACGAGGGCCACACTTTCCGGCACGCAACAAAGGCTAATGTTGCCCCCGGCAGCACGGCACTTGCGCAAAGCCGAGATCAACACCCCCAGCCCAGAGCTGTCCATAAAAGTGACCGATGACATGTCGATCAACATATTGGGATAACCGAAATCTAAAACCTGCTGGAGCAATTGCCGAACTTCTGAGGCGGCCTTGGCATCAAAACGACCCTCCAGCGGCACAATCGCCAGTTTTTGCCCTTGCGGAGTTTCAGCAGTACGGATGCGCAGCTTGAAATCCATCGTTTCCGGTGAAGACCTCATGCCCCACCTTAACACCATCCGCTACCGCCCACCAGGAAATCTTGTGAAGATCCGCAGGGGACAGTACGGCTCCATCCCAGAACACCTGCCCCCCACCCCAGGAGCCGGAGAGAAGTCTGATGGAACCCAATATCTCTCCACTAATGACTACACCCTCCGCAGGGAAGGGATCCGGCCTCGGCCACAAATTCCGCATCTTAGGCGGATCTACCTACAGCATAGGTTGCAGGGTTAAAGCCTCCGAGTCTATGGAGGGAAGGGACATGTGCAAACGGGGGCGGTGCATGGAGAGCAACTGGGCCAGGCGCTTGCGCAACTCGGTGCGGGGCACAATCGCGTCGATGAGCCCTTGGGCCAGCAAATATTCGGCGGTTTGGAAGCCTTCGGGAAGCTTGCCCTTGCCAATGGTTTGCTCGATTACATTCGGCCCGGCAAACCCCACCTGCACGCCTGGCTCGGCCAGGATCAAATCTCCCAGCATGGCAAAGCTGGCAGTCACCCCGCCATAGGTGGGATGGGTGAGCACGGAGATGAACAATTGTCTGGCGTCGCGGTGCCTTTGTAGGGCGGCTGAGGTCTTGGCCATCTGCATCAGGCTGAGGATCCCTTCCTGCATGCGGGCTCCCCCCGAAGCCGAAAAGAGGATCAAGGGCAGGTGATCGCAGGTGGCCCGTTCCGTGAGGCGGGCGATCTTCTCGCCTACCACCGAGCCCATGCTGCCGCCCATGAAGCGAAAGTCCATCACTCCAATCGCCACCGGGATCCCTTCCAGGCTTCCCAACCCTGTCAGGACGGCATCCTTGAGCTGGGTGCGCTCCTGGTAGGTGGCCAAGCGCTCGGAGTAGGGCTTTTGGTCGAAAAAGTGTAGGGGATCCGTGGGAGCCAGGTGTTCGTCCAGGGGCTGCCAGGATCCGGGATCCAAAAGCTGTTCCAGACGCTCTGGGGCTGTAATGCGGTGGTGATGCCCACAGCTAGGGCAAACTTGCCAGTTTTGCTGCAGATCCTTGGTGTAGGTCAGGGTGTCACAGGCAGGACACTTTTGCCAGAGGCCGTCGGCAATCTCTCTTACCTGACGCTCTTTGTCGAAGGGGCTGCTACCTGTCAGGTTCAGAGAGGTTTGTCTGCGCCGCTCCGCAAACCAATCCAGTAGAGACATAGCTGTTGAAATATCCTCCCTACTCAGGGATGTCGAGAGCCCTGCCGGTGAGCTGCGAAACACATCTCAACGTTCTCAAGCTATCAAAGAATCGCCCGACTGAAAATAGAGACAACAGCAAGCGATGGAGACTCGGTGGCAGGTGCTGACCACAGGGGATGGATCCCTGACCTTTTTCTCGGAAGAGTTTGGACAAGCTTTTCACAACGTCAGTGGTGCCGCTCAGGAGGCTCTGGAGAAGTTTGTCCGCCCTTGCCGGCTGGATCGGCTGCCTTTGGAGCGGGATCCCGCCCAGCCCATTCGCCTTTTGGATATTTGCTTTGGCTTGGGCTACAACTCCGGCCTTGCCCTAGAAACCATTTGGCAAATCCGGCCCCACTGTTCTGTAGAAGTAATCGGCCTAGAGCGATCCCCGGAAGTGCCTCGCCAGGCTTGGCAGGCGGGGGTGGGATCCACCTGGAGCTTTGGGCAAGAATGGCAACACTGGATTGAACAGGGATCCTGGCAATCGCAGCGCTGGCGCGGAACGCTGCTGTGGGGCGATGCCCGGCAAACGGTGTTGCAGGTGCCGCTGGGGTGGGCAGATGCGGTGTTTTTGGATCCCTTCTCCCCTTCGGTTTGCCCAGAGCTGTGGACGGTGGATTTCTTGCGGGCCGTGGCCGAACGGATGCGACCAACCGGCATTTTGGCCACCTATTCCTGTGCAGCGGCGGTGCGAGCGGCTCTGTTGGAAGCAGGGCTTTTCATCGGCTCTACCCCCCCGGTAGGTCGTCCTTGGCCGGGGACAGTGGCCTCGCCCCAACCTGACCACCTGCCGCCTCTTTCCCCCATGGAGTGGGAGCACCTGAAAACTCGCGCTGCCGTGCCCTACCGGGATCCCACCTTGAAAGGAGATAGAGCGCAAATCCGTCTGCAACGCCAACGGGAACAGCAGGGATCCCCTTTGGAGCCCACTTCTGCTTGGAAACGCCGCTGGCCTGTGCAAGCCTAGAGAGTGGCGTTGCCGGAGTTCAGATCTGGACAACTTTTCCCAGGATTGCTGCCCGAGTGTATCCAAGACACCTGCGCTATTCCCGTACCCTTACGCAAGCCACCATTTCTTGACAAAGTTAAGCTGAGATGAAACTTCTCTGCTGTCAACTGCCATGTCTTCTGAGGAGTCCCTCCCGCTGACGCGAGCAGCCTCTGCCGGTACGCTGGTTGCCCTTTGTGCTGAACAGCACCGCGTCATCCTGCAGTTTTTGACTCGCCTGTCTCGAGCGCCGGAGTTGGATCTGGAGCAGCGACGCCTCTGTGTACAAAGGTTGCGACAGCGCCTCTCCCGCCACATTCAACTGGAGCGCCATGTTCTCTACCCCCTGCTCAGGTCGGCTCTCCAGGCGGATCCCCACCTTAGCGACCAAATTGAGCGGCTGGAGCAACATCTGCGGGATCAGATCCCGGAGCTGACGCGCTTTTTGCACCAATCAGAGCGCACTCCCCAGCAGGTGGATCCCTCTGCTGCCCTTCACTTCTATCGGCAATTGCGGGCTCAGTTTGATCAGGAGGAGAAAATCTTGCATCCCCTCTTTGCCCAGCATGTCTCTCCCGCCGCGGAGCAGCAGCAGTTGCGCCTATTCCGCAAACGCCTGCAAGCCAGCGCTGCTTCCAATCGCTCTGCACATAGCCGTCGCGTTGCTTTGAATGAGCTGGAACGGCAGGCGATAACCCGCCCTGTCTTGCCCAACGAGCGTCTCTGGTCGCTGCAGGGCAACACTGTGCAAATGTCCGCTCCCTAGTTGACGACGGTCTTGTTGTTGGAGGCTAGTGGTGGTATTTTTGCTGCAATCGGCTCCCTGACCCCAAAACCATGCAGCCCTGGGATCCCGAAACCTACGTCGATCAAATGGCCCAACTGCTGCAACTGCCCCTGCATCCTGAACACCGAGCAGGGGTGATCGAAAATCTTGCCCGCTTTCTGCCCATTGCTCAACAGGTGCTGGAGTTCCCGTTGCCGCCGATAGTTGAGCCAGATCCCACCTTTGACCCTCAGCCATGACCGGGGATCCCCACCTTCTCGGCAGCGCTGACGCGGTCTCTATTGCCAGGGCTGTCCGCCAGGGATCCGTGAGCGCCCAAGCGGTGGTGGCCGCCTGTCTGGAGCGGATTCGCCGGCGGGATCCCCAGCTCAATGCCTTTACAGCTGTCTTGGAGGAATCGGCCTTACAAGCGGCGGAGCAGGTGGATCGACAGGTGGCTCAAGGGATCCCTGTAGGCCCGTTGGCAGGGGTGCCTTTTGCCGTCAAGAACTTATTTGACGTGGCCGGCCTCACCACCCTGGCTGGCTCGGCGATCAACCGCGAGAATCCCCCGGCCATCCAAGATGCAACGGTGGTGGCTCGTCTCAAGCAGGCAGGGGCAATCTTGGTGGGCACCCTCAACATGGACGAGTACGCCTACGGCTTCGTCACCGAAAACAGCCACTACGGCCCCACCCACAACCCCCACGATCTCAGCCGCAGTGCGGGGGGATCCTCCGGCGGCTCGGCAGCTGCAGTAGCAGGAGGTTTGGTGCCTCTCGCCCTGGGCAGCGACACCAACGGCTCGATTCGGGTACCGGCCTCTTTGTGTGGCGTCTACGGCCTCAAGCCCACCTATGGCCGTCTATCGCGGGCAGGAGCGGCTCTGTTTGCCGCCAGCTTTGACCACGTGGGCCCCTTGGCCCGTTCGGTGGCCGATATTGCCCTCAGCTTCGATGTTATGCAAGGGCCGGATCCCCAAGATCCCGTCTGTACCCGGCGTCCTGTAGATCCCACCTTTGGGCAATTGGGGCAGGGGATCGAGGGCTTGCGCATCGCGGTGGCGGATGATTACTTTGCCCGAGGGGCAGAGCCCCCCATCTTGGCCGGGGTAGAAAAGGTGGCCCAAGCCTTGGGGGTCGGCCAGACTGTGCGGATCCCGGAAGCCCAGCGCGCCCGTGCCGCCGCCTTCCTGATCACGGCTGCTGAGGGAGCCAACCTGCACTTGCCCAACCTGCGAACTCGCCCCCACGACTTTGACCCGGCCACCCGGGATCGCTTTTTGGCCGGAGCCCTGTTGCCTGCCAGTTGGATCTTGCAGGCGCAGCGCTTTCGCCGCTGGTATCGCCAGCAGGTGCAGGCCATTTTTCAGGAGATCGATCTGTTCATCGCCCCCACCACCCCCTGCTTTGCCCCCTTGCTCGGCCAAGAGAAGATGGTGATCGATGGGGTAGAGGTTCTCACTCGGCCCAACCTCGGCCTCTACACTCAGCCCCTCTCGTTTATCGGCCTGCCGGTGCTTTCAGTGCCGTTGCGCGAGAGCGGATCCCTGCCCTTTGGCGTACAACTGGTGGCCGCCCCCTATCAAGAAGCCAAACTGCTGCGGGCAGCCGCCTATTTGGAGAAGCTAGGGATCCCCAATGCCCAGCCGGTCTGAGCCATGAAGAGCCCTACTTTTGCAGCACATCTAGCGCTAGAGCTCGTGGGCATCTTCTCATGAACACTAAATATGTAGATGAACCGGTTGTGTGGTCAAGACAAGATTTCAATTGCTTTTGAGGAGCCGCTTTAGTCTCTGTGTAGCCTGTGGGTAACGTCTGAAGCTGTATTGGGGCAGAATCTTTGGCCTTGGCTCGCAAGAGAGATTGGGGCACCGGATATTAAAGTAAAATTAAGCCCCCAGTTGTTGTATCAAATGCCTCCTTCTCCAGGCTTGGCCAATAGAATGAACAGCATAAAATAGACACGGCACCCCACCTGGACTCTATAACCCTATGGATCATCCTGATTCTGTGGCTCGGCGCTACATGAAACTGTGCGAGGCCTATCTCTCTCTCAACGAAGCCTTCGACAAATTGGATCAGTCCCACAGCCACCTACAGCGCCACTTCAAACGACTCCTTGGCTATTTCAGTGCTGCCCAACAAGCTCTGGTTCAACTGCCGCTCTTGCAACAGCGGATTGAGCAGAGCGACCGCTGGATGAACTCCTTACGAGAAGAACTGCAAGCCAAAGAGGCCCGGCTTGGCGAGCTAATCGCTAACTACGACCAAGTCTGCGGCGAGCTGGACTCTACCAAAGCAGAACTGTTGAGCGCTCAAGCGCTGATTGAGAAACTGGAAGCCGAAAATGCTCAGGTTTTGGAACGCTTGAGTCGGCTCACCAACATGGAAGAGGAAATGGCAAACTTGGCGGAACAGCTGGCCCAAGCGAACGAAGCTCGTCAGCAGATGGAAGTTC
The DNA here is from genome assembly GCF_047461695.1 of Synechococcus sp. R6-7. Lineage (NCBI taxonomy): Bacteria > Bacillati > Cyanobacteriota > Cyanophyceae > Synechococcales > Synechococcaceae > Synechococcus > Synechococcus sp. R6-7. The sequence continues at coordinate 483 of NZ_JANSHS010000264.1, read as the reverse complement.
GAAATCGCGAGCTAGAGCGAGCTTTGGGAGACCGGGATCAGCACATTTACAGCCTGCAGGAGCGATTGGCCCAATTGGAGCAAGAGATGGCCTTCTTGAAAGCTCAGCGGGATGAGGCCCAGCAGGCTGCACAACTGGCTATGTCTCGCGCGGAGCAGGCGGAAGTCGGGCTGAAGGCGCAAACCGAACAAGTTCAGACTTTACGAAATAAGCTCCATCAAGCCGAGGAGCAGCTGGCCATGGTAACCCTGAACGAGCTGGAGCTCCTGCTCGGCCATGACTCGATGAACCTCTTGCAAGAAGCGGAGCAGGCTGCGGAAGTAGATGCCCAGGTGCTGGCAAGCGTACCGGCCTCTCTGGCCGAGGCGGAACACATTCTGCTGGAGATCGACCAGTTCATTTTGGCCTGCTCGGAGCCCATGAAGTCGCAGGCTGCGTGACATACTCCCGACGCTGTAGCTAGCTTCCCGCAGGGTTGCTACG
>NZ_JANSHS010000263.1:0-3730 GCF_047461695.1 Synechococcus sp. R6-7 | reverse complement strand
CCGGAGCGTCGTTGACGCCATCGCCGGTCATGGCCACGATCTGCCCCCGCGCTTGCAGAGCTTCCACCAGGCGCAGCTTTTGCTCTGGCACCACCCGTGCGAAGACGGATCCCCGATTGGCAGCTTCCACAAATTCCTCCGGGCTGAGCTGCTCCAGATCTCGACCGCTGTAGGCTTGCACAGGTTTTCCACCCCCCAGGCCCATCTGCTCGGCAATGGCTTGAGCCGTGAGCACGTGGTCGCCGGTGATCATCTTCACCTGGATCCCAGCCGTTTGGCAGGAATGCACTGCCGCAATGGCCTCTGGCCGCGGCGGGTCGATCATTCCTTGCAAACCGAGGAAGATTAAACCCTCCTGCAGATCTGGGTGATCCACCCGAGTTTGGCTGCTGGGGACGGTTTTTTGGGCAAAGGCCAGAACTCGCAGCCCCTGCCGTGCCAAGGCCTCCACCTGCTGGCGAATCCGCTCCTCTTCCAGAGGCTGGATCTCCCCCTGGGATCCCATCTGGCTGCGGCAGCGGGGCAGCAGGGCTTCCACCGATCCCTTGACATAGATGCAGTGCTCTTCTGGCCCCAGGCGGTGCAAGGTGGCCATGTACTGAAACTCAGATTCAAAGGGAATGCTGTCCAGGCGAGGGCGGCGGCGCTGCAGATCGTCCATATCCAAACCCGCCTTTTGGCCCGCCACAATGAGGGCAGCTTCGGTGGGATCCCCTACCACCTCCCACTGGCCGTTGTCTTTGGGTTGCAGACGGGTGTCATTGCAGAGGCAGCCGGCCAAGAGACAAGCCTGTAACGCCAGCAGCCGCTCCACTTCCACTGGATCACCCCCCTCCTGGGCCAGGATTTGTCCCTGAGGACTGTAGCCACTGCCCGTAACTTGGTAGAGCTGGGATCCGGCGTAGATGGCCTGCACCGTCATCTGGTTTTCCGTGAGGGTGCCGGTTTTGTCAGAGCAAATTACCGTAGCGCTGCCCAGGGTCTCCACCGCCGGCAGCTTGCGAATAATGGCGTGGCGTTTTGCCATGCGGGAAACCCCAATCGCCAAGGTTACAGTGACTACCGCCGGCAAGCCTTCGGGGATAGCACTCACCGCCAGCGCCACTGCCGCCTCAAAGACACTGGCCGCCCCCTGTCCCTGAGCCAATCCCACCAAAAAGGTAAGCCCGGCCAAGGTGAGGATGATCCTGAGCAGCATGAGGCTGAATTCCTCGAACTTGCGTGTTAGGGGAGTTTGCAGGGATCCCCCCTTTTCGACCAACTCCGAGATACGGCCTGTTTGAGTCTGGTTGCCAATGGCCACCACCACCCCTGCTCCTTGGCCGAAGGTAACAAAGCTGCCGGCATAGGCCATGTTCTGGCGGTCGGCTAGGGGTGTGTCTTCCGCCAGGGATCCCAGCCGTTTTTCCACCGGCACCGACTCTCCGGTCAGGGCCGATTCATCCACCTGCAAGTTGCGCACGCTTAGCAAGCGCAGGTCGGCGGGCACCTTATCTCCCGAACTCAGCAGCACCACATCCCCCGGCACCAGCTCCCGCGAGGGCACCCGCAGTTTTTGCCCATCCCGGATGACCGTGACCTCCGTCACCACCGACTGGGCCAGGGCGGCGATCGCTTCCTCCGCTTTGGACTCTTGGATGTAGCCGATGAGGGCGTTGATTACCACCACCGCCCAGATCACGATGGCATTGCGCCAGGATCCAAAGAACGCCTTGACCGCCCCGGCAACCATCAAGATGTAGAGCAAGGATTGGTTGAACTGCTGCAGAAACTTCACCCAGGCCGGGGTAGCTGCCTTGGCCTTTAGCTCGTTGGGGCCATATTGCTTCTGCCGTTGGATCACCTCAGCCTGAGATAGACCCCGCTCCAAAAGCGCTGCCAGAGGCAGTTCCTCTGCAACAATTTGGCGGGCAACTTCCTCTTCGGGCAGGGCGTGCCAGGGAGCTGCCGGCAATGAGTCAGGGGAGACGGATTTTGCCATCGCAGGTCTCTAGTTGAATCGCAACAGAACTTGAAAGCCAGCCGTGAATTCAACGGCAAATCCCTCGTACAGTCCACAGCCTAGCCGACGCCGCTTACCCCCCAGAAGTGCCGCTGTTCCCCCCAGCGTCAACAAAGCCTAAGTCCTAGGCTAAGATTTGCCTCAAATTCTCGACAGCTTGAAAAAATGGCTATATTCTTATCGGGTGTTATGATTACGATTGTTTCCCAGCTGCAGCTCCTGAAGGCTGGCAATCTGCAGAGTCTTCTACGGATTGCCAGTTCGGGGTTGTTGGCTGTCATTTAACAGGTTCTTCCGCATTAAACTAAACAGCTTCTTGAGCTCAAGTTCAGTTCTGTTTGAGGAAACTGCTGTGTCAACGACTACTAAGCCAATGGAACTCAAAACCCAATCCCCACCCGCCTCCACCCAAACGAACGGGCGCCCTGGCGTCGAGGGATCCATCTCCAGAACTTCGCAACCTGTCATTCACCATCAAATTGTTGTAGTGGGAGGAGGGGCTGCCGGCATCAGCGCAGCGGCCCAGTTGCTGGAGCGCAAGCGCAATCTTGATATCGCGATTGTCGAGCCCTCCGACAAGCACTACTACCAGCCCGGCTGGACATTGGTAGGGGGAGGTATTGCCCCCCTGGCCAAGTTTATCCGGGACGAAAGGACTGTGATCCCCAAGGGAGCCACCTGGATTCAAGCGCGAGTGGCAGAGCTGGATCCAGATCACAACCGCGTCATCACCGAGACCGGCCAGGTTATTCAGTACGACTACCTCATAATGGCCCCCGGGATCCAAATCGACTGGCACTTGATCGAGGGCTTGCCGGAGGCGCTGGGCAAAGGAGGAGTAACCAGCAACTACTCCAAGGACTACGCCCCCTACACTTGGGAGACCATCCGCAACTTCAAGGGGGGAACAGCCATCTTCACGTACCCGGCTACGCCAATCAAGTGCGGCGGCGCCCCTCAAAAAATCATGTACATGGCCGACGATGTCTTCAAAAGCAAAAGTGGGGTTGGCGTCAACACCAAGGTTCTCTTTTGCACAGCCACTCCCACTCTCTTTGCCGTGCCGGAGTACAGTGCTGCCCTGGAGAAGGTGGTAGAGCGGCGAGGGATCCAGGTGAAATTCAAGCACAACCTCAAAGCCATCCGGCCTGAGACTCAGGAAGCCATCTTTGAAGTCACCACCGACAATGGCAAAGAAGAGGTGAGCCTGCACTACGACATGATCCACGTGGCTCCGCCCATGAGCGCCCCGGACTTTGTCAAGCGCAGCCCCCTGGCTGGCCCTGGAGGATGGGTGGACGTGGATAAAGCAACGCTGCGGCACACCCGCTACCCCAACGTGTTTTCCTTGGGAGATGCCTCTTCTCTGCCAACGTCCAAAACGGCGGCTGCCGCCCGCAAGCAAGCGCCGGTACTGGCCGAAAATCTCTTGGCTGCCATGCAGTCGAAGCCGCTAGTGGCCCGCTACGACGGCTACACCTGCTGCCCCTTGATTACAGGCTACAACTCCCTGATCATGGCCGAGTTTGCCTACAATGCAAAGCTAGCCCCCTCCTTCCCCCTGGACCCAACGCGGGAGCGCTACTCCATGTACCTAGCCAAGGTGCATCTATTACCCTGGCTCTATTGGAACCGCATGCTCAAGGGCAAAAAGTTTGAGGCAGACATCTTCAAGCCCATCAACAAGCTGGTGCACCGCTACTAGGGCTTTCTATCCCCTCACTCCCC
>NZ_JANSHS010000262.1:0-1343 GCF_047461695.1 Synechococcus sp. R6-7 | reverse complement strand
TAGTGCCAGATCATCTTGGCTTCGTAGAGGGGGAGGTAGCCCTCACCCCCGGCCCCTCTCCCAAGGCTTTGGGAGAGGGGAGAAGGATGCTCGTAGGAATGGGCAGTGACATAGGCAGCAATCTCTTGGAGGACTTGTTCTGTGTGGTCGAATATCTGCTCATTGGTAAAGCGCAGAATGGCAAAGCCATGTTCGCGCAGGATTTCCTCCCGCAAACGGTCGCGTTCCTGCTGAGTGGGTTCGCGGTGCACGGCGCCATCTATCTCAATGATCAGGCGGGCATCGTCACAGAAGAAGTCGGCGATGAATTGTCCAATCGGATGTTGACGTCGGAATTTTCGGCCTAGCAGCCGACGGTCACGCAACAATTCCCAGAGCAGGCTTTCGGCGGTCGTCGCCTCGCGACGCAACTGCCGCGCCCTGGCAATCAGTTCCTGGCTGGCCTTGGGTAATTCGTACCCTCCTTCTCCCGCAGCGCGAGAAGAGAGGTCGGGGGTTGCGATCCTTCCCCCCTCTCCCGCAGCGTGGGAGAGGGGGCTAGGGGGTGAGGGCACAAACACATTCCCCACCAGTCGGTAGCCCTGGGCTTCCAGCTCTGCACGGGTGCGGAAGAGGTGCGAGTCGTTGGACATATCGAACATGCGCAGGAAGCGCACGCCCCAAGAGTTTTCTCCCGTGCGTTCGTTCACCAGTACCGGCACGCGCTGATAGATGGCGCGGGTCAGGTCGGCATCCTGGCGGGTACGGAAGACCGGCAGGGTGCGGGTGTTGGGGTTGATGCGGGCGATGTCCTGCGGCGTTAGGCTAAAGAGCCGACGCGGGTCGCGCAGGTGGTCGGCACGGGTGGCGAAGAAGGTAAAGGTGGTGGCGTCGGTCTGGGTACGGCTGCCAGTGAGGGTGAGCAGGCAGAATTTCATGCGGCTATCCACTGCCGGAAAGAGTCGCTGGCGGTTCTCAAAATCGAACAGACTTGCCAGTTGCCCTTTTTCCACCACATCGGCAAAGAAACGCTTGTTGGTGTCGTCGGTGGCAATGCCCGTGGGGACGATGATGCCCGCCCGCCCCCGGATATTGAGCAGGTTACGCACGCGCTCGGCAAAGACGGAATAGGTGTTGATGTCGCGGTGGCCGGTGAGGGGATATTGACCACTGCCCCGTAAAAAGCGGCTGGTGCTTTCGGCGCCGTGCAGGGCACGCTGGTAGTCGTGCCAGAGGGCGGGGTTGGTCTTGGGTAGGTCGGCGATCAGCCGTTTGCGGGCGGCGGCATTCGGAGCCCGAGCAATGGCGGTATTGCGGCTGGCAAAGAACTCTTCTTCCTGCAACTTGATGCGCTCCCAGGGCGG
>NZ_JANSHS010000261.1:0-2044 GCF_047461695.1 Synechococcus sp. R6-7 | reverse complement strand
GGGGCGGCCTGAGATTGAGGTGGACTGCCTTGAGACGGAGGGGCTTCTACCCGCTCACCCCCATCGCGGGAATCAACTTCTGAAACCAGATCTGCTTCCTCTGGGGGCTGCAGATCTTCTGGATCCAGAAGGATAAACTCAATGGCTTCTTGTTCTGGCTCGCGAGTGAGCCAAAGCCGCCCCAAGTGGAGCAATCCCAGCAGCACCAGCACGTGCAGCAGCAGCGACAGCGCCACCATCCAAAAAAAGTTGCGAGATTCATCCTCGCGGCGGCGCTGCTCAATCCAGATGCTGGTCATAGCCAAGATTGCCCTTTCCTTTCTTCAACGCTCTCAACACACCGAGTTGTCTGTTGCAGACTGGGCCACGGGGGTAACACCCCAGCTAGTGTTATAGCATCCGAGCAGTTGGCACTCCTGCGCAAAGGCGTATAGTCTATCTCGGGCTCGGGAAGGGATCCCACCTTGCAGCAGCTCTAAGATCGCCTACCTTGAAAAGAGCGGGGATCCCATTAGCCGGGGAAAAGCCCCACAGCTCGGGGTGCTGGCTCTGATGTTGGCTGGTGGGGCACTTTTGGTGGCTTTTTAGGAGCGACGTTATGGAACCCATCCGCTTTCATCTGGCCTTTCCAGTTGCCGATATTGCCTTGGCCAAGGCCTACTACGGCGATGGCTTGGGCTGTGAGATCGGTCGAGAAACCTCTGCTGCCGTTATTTTTAACCTGTACGGCCATCAACTGGTGGCCCACCTCACCCACGAAGAGCTGACGCCCCAGCGGGGCATCTACCCTCGTCATTTTGGCCTGATCTTCCCTACCCAAGGGGATTGGCAGGCGCTGGCCGACCGTGCCCTGGAGCGAGCCTTGCCCTTTTATCAGGAGCCGCGTTGGCGCTTTGTTGACACCCCCTTGGAACACGGCACCTTCTTTTTGCAGGATCCCTTCCATAACCTGCTGGAGTTTAAGTACTACCGCAACGCTTCCGCCATTTTCGGGGAGCGGGAATTGGCCTTGGTCGGGGACAGTGCTTCCCACCGCTCGCGCGAACGATCCCCGGCCCGCTCAAGTGGCATGTAGTGCAAACAGGAGGAACCTTTGGCCACTCAACCCCTGCGTTCTGGCCCTGCGCGCGGCCCTATCTGGCAGATGGATTTCAACGCCGTCCCCCTGCGGGATGAGCAGAACCGAAGGGTTTGGGAGCTGTTGGTGTGCGATCCCACCGGCCGGTTTCGCCAAGCGCAGTATTGCAGTAACCAAGAGGTGAATAGCACCTGGGTGGCACGACAGTTGCGGAGCTACCTCGAAGCGGCTCCCCAGCCTCCCTCGGCCATTCGTGTGTTTCGAGCCCGCATGAGTTCCATCCTGCAACGGGCCTGCGATGCGGTTGGGATCCCGATGCTGCCCAGTCGTCGCGTTTACACCCTCAAAGCTTGGATGCGAGAACGGGCAGAGCAGGTTTACCCTCAAGAGACTCAGTTTACCTACAGCCCCGAACCTCCTGTGGATCCGGATCCGCCGGATCCCATCCGTCTGCCGGACAAGTTGCAGGGAGAACGCTGGGCCTTCGTGACCTTGCGAGCTGAGGATCTGCGGGAAGCCGACGCCTGGCCGATAGAATTTGGCGAGCTTTTTCCGGTTGCCTGGGACACTTTGACGCCCGACACATTGGCACCAGTGGTGCGGAGCACCCTCATTCCCGGCTTGGTGATTACCTCGCAGCGGGCTTTGCCGATGGCAGCCTGGATGAGCGGTATGGAACCCGCCTACTTGAGTGTGGCAGACGGACGGCTACTGCTCGAGGCGGGCCTCAACGATTGTTATCTGTTTGCACAATTGAGAGATGAAACACTGCGAACAGAGGCAGAAGTCTTTGCCCAGCGCCAGCAGCAGGCCCAGGGGCTCCACTTTCTTGCCATTCAAACCGATCTTAGGGCCCAGTCTTTCGCCGGCTTCTGGCTGATGCAACATCCGCTGTAAGTAGCAGCCGTTACAGCCTGTTTGTAAATTACAGTCATTTCAAACTAGATTGAGACACTCCCCAAACGC
>NZ_JANSHS010000260.1:0-5657 GCF_047461695.1 Synechococcus sp. R6-7 | reverse complement strand
ATCCTAACATAAGATCAACACGACCTAGGACGAAGAGCCTTCCCCAGGCGAGGCAGAATCGGCCGGCTGAGAGCTGGGATCCGTCTCCGGCACTTCGGGATGGCGAACGGGCTTGGGTAGGGTGCCACCTGACCTGATAACCAAACAGCGCACGGTTTGGTGCAGCTCCTCCAGCAAAATGCTGATGGCAGAGCGGAAGTCCCGGTGGTCATCTCGCATTTGCTCCAGCATGGCGCGGATGACTTCCTGACAATCCTTCAGGATGTGCTGCTGCTGGGCAACAATCTGCACCAGTTCGCTTTGTTCCTTGAGCAGCTCCCGCAGACAAGAGCGCAGCTCTTCCACATGGCTCTGCCAAAGGGCCTGTCCTTCCCGCAGCTCCATCACGCTGGTGCGCAAATCGGCGGTCGAGTCTCTTAGGGCTTCGCTGTGGCGGCGCTCGGCTTCCAGTTGCTTTTGCTGCTCCTGCTGCTGTTGGCGCAACTCAGAATTGGCCCGCAAGTTGGCTTCCGCTGCCCTGAGCAATTGAGCCAATCGAACCTCAGTAACAACCCAACGCTCTTCCGGGGAGAGAGATCGACCTCGGCCAACTCGTCTGCAGAAGTACTTCACAGTCGCTGCACCCTATACACAACTCTCTACTTTAAATCAAAGCACCATAGGACTTCAGCCCAAGCAGAGACCTGTCTATCGGGCTTTGTCCCGGCTGTTTTCTGGGTTTACCCAATGTAGCCATGATAGCGGATGCCGAATCCAGAAGTTCGGAAGACGGAGCTGCCCCTCTCCAGGGATCCCGGTCGTTCTTCTAGGATGGTGGAGAGTTTGGATAAAAGAAACCATGCCTTCACTTGCAAATCAGGTGGTGCTGATTACTGGTGCCTCTGCTGGAATTGGGGAAGCCGTCGCTCTGGAGGTGGCCAAACGAGGGGCTCGCTTGGTGCTGGCGGCCCGCCGGGAAGGGCTGCTGCGAAACGTCAAGGACTTGGTGGAAAGTCGGGGGGCGGAGGCGCTGGTGGTGCCCACCGACATGGCCGATACGGCCCAGGTGGAGGCACTGGCCCAAAAGGCTCTGGATCATTTTGGCCGGGTGGATATCCTGGTGAACAACGCCGGCTATGGCCAGATGGGGCCGGTGGAAGAGGTGGATGTGGCGGCCATGCGGCGCCAGTTTGAGGTGAATGTATTTGGCTTGCACGCCCTCACCCGTGCCCTCTTGCCCCAAATGCGGGAACGGGGCAGTGGCCGCATCCTCAACCTCAGCTCGGTGGCCGGCCAGCTGTCCATGCCTTTCAGCGGCGTTTACAGCGCCACCAAGTTTGCTGTGGAGGCCCTCAGCGACGCCCTGCGGGTGGAGGTGGCCCCCTTCGGCATCAAGGTTATCTTGATCGAGCCGGGGCCGGTGGCCACCGAGTTTGGCCGCGTGGCGGAAGAAACCTTTGCTGCCGTTGTCAACCCCAACGGCCCCTACAAGGCGATCTTGGACAAGACCGCCGATCTGGCCAGCTCGTTCAGCAAAATGGCCTGGCCGGTGGAGAAGGTGGTGGAGCCGATCCTGAGGGCGATGACGGATCCTCACCCTTCCGACCGCTACACCGCTTTCACGGGGGGTAAGGTGGCGTTGGGGCTGATGCGGCTCATGCCCGCTGCTCTGGCTGACTCCATGTGGCGGCGCGTCTATGGGCTGGATGGTCTGGGATCCCCCGGCTCGGCCTAATTGCAGGCTGGTGGCGGGCAGGGATCCCTACAAGATCTCAAGCCCATTGAGTTCTCCTTGGTGCGGGGGCAGGGTTGTGCCTTCCAGGATGGACAGGTTAAGTTTGTTAAAGGACTTTTAATAACCGAGCGTTCTCTTCCCTATGAACAAGCCTCTATCTCCCCAGCGCTGGCTGATCGCCCTCCTGCTGGGCTTTTGTCTCTGGCAGGGATCCGGCCTGGTGCTGCAGCCTGCACCCGCCCATGCAGCTTTGGCCTCGGCCCTCACCTACGATCGCTTTTTGCGCTACGTCGAGGAGGGGCGGGTTACGGATGTGCGCCTCACGGACAACAATCTGGTAGCTGAAGTTACGGCTGTGGATCCCCAGACCCAGCATTCCACCCGCTACCGAGTGAACCTGCTGCCCAACACCGTACCGCAACTGGTGGACCGCCTCACCGAGCAGGGGATCGAAGTGGCAGTGGTACCCACCCGCAATGGCAGCGCCTTTTGGGCGCTTCTGGGCAACCTGGTGATCCCGCTGTTGCTGTTGGGGGGGTTGTTCTTTTTCCTGCGGCGTGCCGGTGGCGGAGCGGGCGGCCCTGGGCAGGCGATGAACTTCGGCAAATCGCGGGCCCGCTTTCAGATGGAAGCCAAAACCGGCGTTAAGTTCGACGATGTGGCCGGGATTGAAGAAGCCAAAGAAGAATTGCAAGAGGTGGTTACCTTCTTGAAGAAGCCGGAGCGCTTCACCGCTGTTGGGGCCAAGATCCCCAAAGGCGTGTTGTTGGTGGGGCCGCCGGGGACGGGCAAAACCCTTCTGGCCAAGGCCATTGCCGGCGAGGCAGGAGTGCCTTTCTTTAGCCTGTCCGGCTCTGAGTTTGTGGAAATGTTTGTCGGGGTGGGTGCCTCTCGCGTACGGGATCTCTTCAAGAAGGCCAAGGAGAATGCGCCTTGCATCGTCTTCATCGACGAGATCGACGCGGTGGGCCGGCAGCGGGGGGCCGGCATCGGCGGTGGCAACGACGAACGCGAGCAAACCCTGAACCAGTTGCTCACGGAGATGGACGGCTTTGAGGGCAACACCGGCATTATCGTGATTGCCGCCACCAACCGCCCTGATGTGTTGGATGCCGCTCTCTTGCGTCCGGGGCGCTTCGACCGCCAGATTACGGTGGATCGGCCTAGCTTTAAGGGGCGCTACGAGATCTTGCGGGTGCATGCCCGCAACAAGAAGCTGGCGGAAGAGGTCAGCCTAGAGGCGATTGCCCGCCGTACCCCTGGCTTTGCCGGCGCGGATCTGGCCAACCTGCTCAATGAAGCGGCCATTTTGGCGGCCCGCCGTCAGCGCATGGCCATCACCAACCAAGACATTGACGATGCCATCGACCGCATCACCATCGGCCTGACCAAGCCCCCGCTGTTGGACGGCAAGAGCAAGCGCCTGATCGCCTACCACGAGTGTGGCCATGCCCTGTTGATGACACTTTTGCCCCACGCGGATCCCTTGAACAAGGTGACCATCATCCCCCGTTCCGGCGGCGCAGGTGGCTTTGCCCAGCAACTGCCCAACGAGGAGCAGATCGACTCCGGCATGTACAGCCGCGCTTGGCTGCTGGATCGGGTGGTGGTGGGCTTTGGCGGTCGGGCGGCCGAAGAGATCGTCTTCGGCTACTCGGAAGTGACCACCGGAGCCAGCAACGACCTGCAGCAGAACACGAATCTGGTGCGGCAGATGGTGACCCGCTTTGGCATGTCTGAGCTGGGGCCCTTGATGCTGGATCCCCCCAACAACGAGGTATTCTTGGGCGGCGGCTGGATGAACCGCGTCGAGTACTCGGAGGATGTGGCCGCCAAGATCGACCGCCAGGTGCGGCAGATCCTGGAGAGCTGTTACCAGAAAGCCAAGCAGATTTTGCTGGAGCACCGCCCTCTGCTGGATCGATTGGCCGATACCTTGGTGGAACGGGAAACCCTGGATGGCGACGAATTCCGGGCGATTGTCTCGGAGTATGTGCCCATCCCGGAGAAGGTCGGCCTGCCCAGTCCACTTGCGGAAGCGGGACGGAGTCCAAAGCTGGTCTAGGGGATCCCATCTCCATTGCCAGATAGACAACTGGGGGGGTTGTTGGGGCTGGATCCCGGCAGCTGCCCCCTTTTCCTCGCGAGTTTTGGGTTGCGTTGGGCTGTCGCATGCTCTCTTCGCTCTCTGCTTTGCCGGTTCACCTTTATCGCTGCCTGAGCTGCGGTCGGGAAGGGTTGACCCAATCACCAGGGCGGGAACAGGGATCCGTGGCAGATCGGGTTTATTGTCCCAGTTGTGGCCAAATTTACCCCATCACCGCTTCTGGGGCTGTGGATTTTATCGGCAGCTCATCGGACCTGCATCTCACGCCGGCCCAAGCCATTGCCCATCTGCCTGGGTTTGCCTGGGGCTACGATCGCCTCTGGCGGCCCTGGGCCCTGTCGCTGCTGACGGGAGAGAGCTTTGGCAGCGAGCGGGAGAGTCAACTGCTGGCCGAGTTGGTGGGGGAGGGGGATCCCATCTTGGATTTGGGCACTGCCGGGGGGTACTGGAGCCGCTTGCTCCTGGCCAAGGATCCACAACGGACGGTGATCGGCCTGGACAATGCAGCAGGGGTATTGGCGGAAGCCGCTCAACAGGCACAGCCCCACTGGCAGCACTACAGCCTGATGCGGGCCCGAGCCGAACAGCTTCCCCTCGCCTCTGGAACTTTTGGGGCGGTGATCAGCGGGGCCACCTTGAACGAATTGCCTTTGGATCCCTGTTTGCGGGAAATTGCCCGCGTCTTGAAACCGGGAGGGGCCTTTGTCTCGATGCACAGCCAGCAGGTACAGGGATGGGGGCAGATGGTGCAGCAATGGCTGGAAGCCACCGGCCTTCATTTTTTCTCGGAAACCCAGTTGCGCGAGCACCTTCAACAGGTGGGGCTGCAGTTGGAGCGTTATCTCAGCTTGGGTTGGGTGGCCTTTGTGCGGGCAGTGCGCCTCTGATCTTGGCCGGGTTAAGTTGTGCAGTGGCCATCGAGTCGATGTCGGAGCCATCACCCCAATCCAAGTCATGCCGATCCCTGGCTCCCCTCTTCCACCAAGAGAGAGACTAGGAGTGAGGGCGCACTCTATGGGATCCACTCCAGCCCAACGCCAAAGCTAAACTCCCGATCCAAGGTCGAGTTGCGCAGGCTATAGCGAGCAGAAAGACGAAAAGAAGGGCTAATGGCATAGGCAGCGGTGATCTCCGCCAGGGTGGCCTGTCCTTCTTCCGGCTCCTGGGGGGCAACCCAACTGTAGCTACCGGTCAAATCTACACCTCCCGGAGCCAAGGCCAAAACGGCAAAAGCCCCATAGCTAACTCCGCTGAGGCTGCGGTTCTTTTGTTCCAAAGCCCGATACCCCAGTTGTGGCGCCAGATTAAAACGGGATCCCATGGGGGCCAGAAAGTAACGCATTTCCGACCCGTACTGGCGCACTTCGGGATGTTCGGAAGATTGGCGATAGTCACCACTGAGGGTGAGGCGATCTCCCAGACGCAAGTCTTGTAGGCTGATTCGCCAGTGAGAAGAGGACTCGAAACCGGCCTGCAAGCGCGTGGGCAAGACAGGGGTGTTGCGGATTTCTTCCAGGAGATGGGGCGGGTTTTGCAGCCAGCGGCGCAACACGGGGCTGCCTTCCAAAAGTTGGCTATCCAAGCCCAAATCCAAAGCGGCTGAGAGCGTGGCTGGCGCCGGATCCTGAATGCTGGCTTGCGTGGAATTGGCCCAAACTGGCCACCCAGGCACCAGTCCAGCCCAGAGGAGCAGCATACCCAGGGGAAGCCCTTTGCCAGACTGTCTCACCGCCTGCAACCCCATGCATCGCGTCCCTACTGTAGCCGCTTTCCGAGGGATTCTCCACGCAGACGGGCAAGGCTGGAGGTGCTGATACATTTACGCTGAACACTGCT
>NZ_JANSHS010000259.1:0-13426 GCF_047461695.1 Synechococcus sp. R6-7 | reverse complement strand
TTTCAAAAGTGGGTGCAGGCTGGGATCCCATGGTTGCAGCGCATTGAAAAAATTGCCCGCCCCCGTTGGAAGCAGCTTTGCACCACACGGCTCGGCCAAGTCTGGCTGGGCACCTGGATCGGCTTGATGGGGATTTCCATGATCATCCCCGTTCCAGGCACCAACACCCTGCCGGCAATGGGGGTTTTCGTCACCGCTTTTGGCCTCCTGGAAGAAGACGGGATCCTGTGCAGCTTGGGATCCCTGATCTGTGTAGCAGGAGGACTGCTGACCACTTCCATTTTGATCGGCCTGTGGTTGGGGGGAACAACCCTTTTGGATTGGCTGGGGAGATAGCCGTGCCGACACCGCTTATTCCGGCCTTGCACCGGTTATCGGGATGTCGGGGTCAGCGCCAGATCCTGAGTGAGGCGCAGCTCGATCACCTGATTGGGATCCAGCACCACCACCTGTGGTGCCGTTACATTGCCAATTACCGCTCCGGCCACCCCTGCCCCCAGCACTTCCTCTGTGGCAATGGCATTGTCTCCGGTTACCAAGCCGAGAATAGCGCCTGCTGCTGCACCGATGGCCGCATCCTGAATGATTTTGCCTGTGGTGGTGTAGCGGGGATCCTTGACATCGTGGATGATGTCTGACTGGGCAGCCAAGGGGAACAGTTGGTTGTTGACAATGATGCTTTCCGCCACAAAACGGGTGCCCCCTGGGGCTGGCTCAAAGCGGCCATCCACCCGCGAGCCAAAAGGCACCAGAATATCCCCCTGGGTGTTGCGAATCGGGTTGCGGACGATCAAAGACATGGGCCGGGTTTCGTTGGGGGCAATGAAGAGGCGCTCGTTGAAGGGGGTGGTGGTTTGCATCAGGGTGCCCGCCGCTAGGGTGGAAAGGCGCAGGTCAAAGCCTGGCTGGGAACCGGAGGGCAAGCCCCCTGGGTTTTGTGCCACCAAGGATCCCCGGTTAAGCATGGCCTGGTGGGTGAAGGCTGCTACCTCGGCACGGGTGGCGGGGCGGTTGGGTTCCAAGAGCATCGGGTCTGGATAATTGACAATCAACCCGGCGCGGTTGGCCGCCGCAATTTGTGCCAGGGCCCAATTGGGGATGGCTGCCGCATCTCGATAGCGGCTGAAGAGATCACTGGGCTGAGCGGCTGGGATCGCTCCCGTGTTGCCAATGGCGTTGGTCAAAACCACCAGCGCTTCGGTGCGGGTAACGGGCTGTTCAGGACGGAAGGTGCCATCAGGAAAGCCTGCGACTAAGTTGTTGGCCGCTGCCGTCGAGATGGCACTGGCTGCCCAGTGGGTGGGGGGCACATCCCGGAAGCCGATGAAAGTACCGGAGGTATTGCGGAGGCGGAAAGCGGTATTGACAATGGTGGCAAACTGAGCGCGGGTCACCGGCTCATTGGGGCGGAAGGTACCATCGGGGAAGCCGTTCAACACTCCTTGAGCGGAGAGGGTCTCAATGTAGGCTTGGGCCCAGTGACCAAAGGTGTCGCGGAAGGGAGCGGCCATGGCCACCTGGCAGTGGATGCCCAAGACAGCTCCCGATAGGAGTATGCCTGCTGCACGTGGAGTTAAAAGAGAGGGAAACATCGTTCGTTCACCGAGTTGTCGTAGCGCCCATCGCTGGGTCAATGGCTACTCTTATTCTGGCTATTTCCTCAGTGATGACAATGGCTAAAACCCTTGCTCTGTGGTAATTTGAGCGTTTCTAACCTAAGATTTGCAGCAAAACGCAACTGCAGAGAATTGATAAGGAAACCCCTAAATCTCTGTCGCGTCAGTGCTGCCTATCCATTACGCCCAAGTCTGGTCACTCTTGAGGGTAATGGGGGAGCAACAACTTATTATTGTTATTGATTATTGTTATTGGAATTGATTGGATTCACGGGATCCCAGCCAACTGGCGGGCCACCAGGGTGGGAAGTTGAGCCAACGGGATCCCTTCCAGGGCTTCTGCTGCAAAAGCGCAGGTGAGGAGTTGCCTGGCCTCAGCTTGGGGAATACCCCGGCTTTGCAGATAAAAGATCTCTTCCGCCTCCAGTTGGCTGACGGTGGCCCCATGGGCGCATTTGACGTTATCGGCAAAGATCTCCAGTTGCGGCTGGGTGTCGACCCGCGCTTTGGGGCCTAGGAGCAGGTTGCGGTTGGTCTGGGCGGCGTCCGTCAGTTGGGCCTCTCGGCTCACCAGAATCCGTCCGCTGAAGACCGCATGGGCCGTCTCGTCCACAATGCACTTGTGCAATTGGCGGCTGCTGCCGTGGGGGGCCTGATGCACCAGGCGGGAGTGGGTGTCGCTGTGCTGGGATCCCTTCAGCAGCGTTAGCCCCTGCAGTTGGGTGTGGGCCTGGGCTCCGGCTTGGGTGATCTCCAGGTTGTGGCGAGAAAACTGGGATCCCCACTGAATCGCCTGGAGGCGGTAGTGGCTGTCGCAGCTTTGGCGCACGGCGGTCTGGTTGATGTGGAAGGCTGGGGATCCCTGCCTTTGCAAAATCACATGGTGCAAGCGGGATCCCTCTGCCAGGGCGATCTCCGTAACCGCGTTGCCAAAGGGGATCCCGGATCCCAGGGATACATGATCTTCGATCAGCGTGAGGGAGCTGTGGGCTTGCAAAGACAGCAGGCAGCGGGGCTGGGCCAAAACGGCCTCTCCCTCAGGAGCCACCGTTATGAACAGCAGGTGCAGCGGTGACGGAACTTCCTGGCCGGGCTGTAGGCCAATCTGGATCCCATCTCCCAGATGAGCGGTGTTGAGGGCCGTAAACACATCCGTCTTGGCCAGGGTTTGCAGCAACTCCCCTGGGGCTTGGGCTAAAGGGATCACCTGCAAAGCGGTGGGCAGGCCGCTCAAATCAGAAAGCTGGGGGGCAAAGTAGCCGTTGACGAACACGGCGCGGCTATAGCTGGCTTCCGGCCAAAGCCAGGGCTCTAGGGTTGCCGCATCCAGAGCCGGATCCGCCGCGACAGCCAGGCGAAACTCGTGGGCCAGCAGCGGCGAGAGATCGCTGTATTTCCAATCTTCTTCCCGTGGGGTCGGGATCCCCAGTTCGGCCAATTGGGCGCGGGCCTGCTGCCTAAGGGTGGTGTAGGGATCCTGCCTTTCCGGGATTTGGCCGAGGATGTGCTCCAGGAATAGGCGGCTCTCTGGGGCAAAAGGTTTGGGCAAGGTGGCGCTCATCCCTCTTTCTCCTGCCGAGATGTCGCAGCTGCCGGTTCTTGACCCGACTGAGTTTTGATCCAGTCGTAGCCCCGTTCCTCCAGCTCCAGCGCCAAGGTCTTGTCCCCACTGATGACGATACGACCCCCCTCCATCACGTGCACGTAGTCGGGGGTAACATAGTCCAGCAAGCGTTGGTAGTGGGTGATCAAGAGCATGGCATTCTCAGAGCCGGCCAGTCGGTTGATGCCCTGGGCGACAATGCGCAGCGCGTCGATATCCAGGCCGGAATCCGTCTCGTCCAAAATGGCCAGCGTGGGCTCCAACACCGCCATTTGCAGGATCTCGTTGCGCTTTTTCTCGCCGCCGGAAAAGCCCTCGTTCACAGAGCGCTCCAAAAAAGCGGGATCCATTTTGACAATATCCAACTTTTCCCGTACCAGGTCGTCAAAATCCAGAGCATCCAGTTCCGGCTGATCCCGATATTTCTGTCGGGCGTTGTAGGCAGCCCGCAAGAAATCCAAGTTGCTCACCCCCGGAACCTCGATGGGGTATTGAAATGCCAAAAAGATCCCTGCCCAAGCCCGCTCCTCCGGTTCCATTTCCAGAAGATTCTTGCCCAGATAGAGGATCTCGCCTCCTGTCACCCGGTAGTCGGGGTGGCCAGCCAAGATCTTGGAAAAAGTGCTTTTTCCAGAACCATTGGGGCCCATGATGGCGTGGATTTCTCCGGCGCGAATTTCCAGGCTCAACCCCTTGAGAATGGGGGTGCCATCGATCTCGGCGCTGAGATCTCGAACGGATAAGATAACAGGGCTGTTTTCACGGATCATGGCTAGACTCTAGGGTTGACACCGAAGGGCAGGAGCTGAAAAGTTAAGGGATCCCTAAACCAGGTTTGGATTTTGGGCCTAAGGATCCCCTATAGCTCTATTGGGAGTGGCGATTGAGGATATCCCGGATCTCTGTCAGCAAAACCACTTCTGGTGGGGGCAATGTGGGAGGAGATTCTTCCTCCTTTCGCTGTAGGGTGTTGATCGCCTTCACCAGTAAGAAGATGGCAAAAGCGATAATCACAAAATCAAACACAGCTTGCAGAAAGCTACCGTAGTTAATCGTAACTGGGTCTTCAGGACTTCCACCGATTTTCCAGACCAAGTTCTGGAAGCTCACTCCACCAATCATCAAGCCTAAAACTGGAGTAAACAGATCTGCTACAAAAGAAGTCACAATCTTCCCAAAAGCACCTCCAATAACAACGCCAACAGCCAAATCTAAGGCATTGCCCCGGCTGATGAACTTTTTGAACTCCTCCAGAAATGCCCGCATAGGGAACTTCTCCTGCCTAGCCTTTATAGTTCAAAACCTCTCTGCCTTGGGAGTCACCCCTCTCCTGAAATCCCACTGATGTCAGTAGCCTCTCCCCAGCTGCTTAGCTTCACGTCGGGAACAATCCCCTAGCCGACGGATCCCTCTAACTTTAGGCTCAGCAATCGATCGGCTTCTACAGCAAACTCCATCGGCAGTTGGTTGAACACTTCTCGGCAGAAGCCGCTGATGATCATGGACACGGCATCTTCCATGCCGATCCCGCGCGACTGGAAATAGAACAATTGCTCCTCTCCAATCTTGGAGGTGGAAGCTTCGTGTTCCACTTTGGCGGTGTTGTTTTGCACCTCGATATAGGGGAAGGTGTTGGCGCTGCACTGATCCCCGATCAACATGGAATCGCACTGGGAAAAATTGCGGGCCCCTTCTGCTTTCGGCCCGATTTTGACCAGGCCGCGGTAGCTGTTTTTGGAGTGCCCCGCCGAGATGCCCTTGGAAATGATTTTGCTGCGGGTGTTGCGGCCCACGTGAATCATCTTGGTGCCGGTATCGGCCTGCTGGTAGTGGTTGGTGAGGGCAACCGAGTAAAATTCGCCCACCGAGTTTTCCCCCACCAGCACACAGCTGGGGTACTTCCAGGTGATGGCCGAGCCGGTCTCCACTTGCGTCCAGGAGATCTTGGAGTTTGCCCCCTGACACAGGCCGCGCTTGGTTACAAAGTTGTAAATGCCCCCTTTGCCGTTTTCATCGCCGGCATACCAGTTCTGCACCGTGGAGTATTTAATTTCGGCATTGTCTAGGGCGATCAGCTCCACCACCGCCGCATGCAGTTGGTTGGTATCGAACATGGGGGCAGTACACCCTTCCAAGTAGCTGACGTAGGATCCCTCGTCGGCAATGATCAGGGTGCGCTCAAACTGGCCCGATTCGCCGTTGTTGATGCGGAAATAGGTGGAAAGCTCCATGGGACAGCGCACCCCTTTGGGCACATAGACAAAGGATCCATCACTGAACACTGCCGAGTTCAGCGCCGCGTAGTAGTTATCAGCAATGGGAACCACACTGCCCAAGTACTTGCGCACCAGCTCCGGATACTCCCGCAGTGCCTCTGACATGGAGCAGAAAATCACGCCTTCCTTGGCCAGCTTTTCCCGGAAGGTGGTGGCTACCGAAACGCTGTCGAAGATGGCATCCACCGCCACATTGGCCAGCCGCTTTTGCTCTGACAAGGGGATCCCCAATTTCTCGAAGGTCTCCAACAGCACCGGATCCACTTCGTCCAGGCTCTTTTTCTTGGGCTGCACCTTGGGGGCCGAGTAGTAGACAATGTTTTGGTAGTCAATGGGCGGGTAGCTGACGTTGGGCCAGGTGGGCTCGCTCATCTTCAGCCACTGGCGGTAGGCCCGCAGCCGGAACTCTAGCATAAAGTCCGGCTCCCCTTTCTTGGCCCAGATCTGCCGAATCACCTCTTCGTTCAAGCCTTTGCCAATCGACTCAGAGGGGATGTCGGTTACAAAGCCGTACTTGTAGGGCTGGTTGACCAGGGCGCGGACACTTGTAGACATGGATGGCTCTCAGAGAGTGACAGGGTAGAAACGCGACTAAGACAGATGGCCAAATAAAACAACAGAGTTGTTGTTTAACTGATCCTCAGGTTACTTTAGCAATGATCCCGTTGTCAAAATAGCAGAGAGCTGTGCTGGCAGCGGCAGCCGATTAACCCAGTCTAACCAGGAGGGCGAGGGTGGACAGCACGCGCAAGATCACCGGGCAGGTCGCTCAACCCGCTTCGAGTAAGCAGGCCATCTTGGTCTACCTGCGCAAGGCGGGGCAGGCCAACGCCCAAACGCTGGCAGAGCACCTGCGCATTTCTCCCCAGGCCATCCGCCGCCACCTCAAGGATCTGGAGGCAGAGGGGTTGATCCAACATGTCGCTCAACCCAATGGTCTAGGGCGACCCCAGCATCTCTATCAGCTCAGCCCCTTGGGAGAAGAGCAGTTCCCCGCCAGCTACGACGAGTTTGCCCTTGGCCTGCTCAACACCCTGGCCGAAACCCTGGGATCCGAACAGATGGGATCCCTTCTCCACCACCAGTGGCAGCGCAAAGCCCGGGAATATCAGGCCCAACTGGGATCTGGATCCCTGCGGGAGCGGCTGGAGCGTTTGGTGCAGTTGCGCCAGGCGGAGGGTTACATGGCGGAGTACTACCCCTATCCTGCCGACCTGACTGTGCCGATGGCAGCAGAGGGATCCGAGTATTACGTCGAGCAGTATGTGTTGGTTGAGCACAATTGCGCCATTGCTCAGATTGCCCACACCTTTCCCAGCGTCTGCGGCCACGAACTGGAGATGTTTGCTGCCGCCTTGCCCGATTGCCGGGTAGAGCGCATCACCTGGCAGGTGCAGGGAGAACACCCCTGCGGCTACTGGATTGCCAAGCCAGCGGCTCGGTCGACTTAAGACTTCCTCAGGAAACCGGATCCCTGAGATGGCAAACAGGGTTTTTTCGGGTATAGTTATCTCGTACAGGTTTTAAGTTTGTTCTCCGCATGGTCTGGCGCGCTTCCTTTTTTGGCTACTTTAGCTTTCCCTGGCAACGACCAGGGCAGAAGGGTGGCGCGTAAACAAAGACCTACAGTTTACCCGAGTCAGTCCTGAAGCCCTGAGCCCAGCGCCAGGGCTTTTTTGATGGCTCGACGACCCCATCTACCCACTTGCACGCTGAGGACAGTTCCATGCCCCCTCAAACCGACAATTGCAATATCCAAGAGGTGACTCCCTTGATTGCCCCTGCTGCTGTCAAGGCCAAGCTGCCCCTTACGGAAACGGCAGCCCAGGTGGTGCTCTCCACTCGGCAAGCCATCCGCGACATCATCCACGGACGGGATCTCCATCGCTTGGTGGTGATCGTCGGCCCCTGTTCCATCCACGATCCCGCAGCGGCTCTGGAGTATGCCCATCGCCTCAAGCGGGTGGCCGACCAAACTCGGGAGCACCTGGTGATCGTTATGCGCACGTATTTTGAGAAACCCCGCACCACGGTGGGCTGGAAGGGCCTGATCAACGATCCCCACCTGGATGGCTCCTGCGACATTGCCACCGGCTTGCAACTGGCCCGTTCCATTCTCCTGCAGATCAACGAGCTGGGCCTGGCCTGTGCTACCGAGATGCTGGATCCGGTGACCCCTCAATACACGGCAGATCTGGTGAGCTGGGCGGCCATTGGCGCCAGAACCATCGAAAGCCAAACTCACCGGGAAATGGCCAGCGGCCTCTCCATGCCTGTGGGCTTCAAAAACGGCACCGATGGACGGCTGGAAATCGCTCTCAATGCCATCCTCTCCGCCAGCCATCCCCACAGTTTCTTGGGCATTGGCCAAGATGGCATGACGGCTCTGGTGAAAACCACCGGCAACCCGGATCGGCACATCGTGTTGCGGGGGGGAGGGGGCAAGACCAACTACGGCCCGGAAGATGTGGCGCGGGCGGCACTGCTGATGAAGGATCAAGGGATCCCTCGCTCGGTGATGGTGGACTGCTCCCATGACAACTCCCACAAAAATTACCGCAACCAGGGATCCGTCTGTCGAGCGGTGCTACAGCAGTACCAGGCGGGGCAGCGGGCTCTGATGGGGCTGATGCTGGAGAGCAACCTCTACCCGGGCAAGCAAACCTGGCAGGAAGGGGCGCCGCTCCAGTACGGGGTTTCCATCACCGATGGCTGCATCGGCTGGGAAGAGACGGAAGATCTGTTGCGGGAGATGGCGGCGACCGTAGAGGGAAGAGCGTTGGCCCTCAGCCATTGAGGGATGGGGATCCCGGAGCCAATTCCTTAGGGAATCAAAAAGGAAATGGGAACAGGGGGCAACCGGCTCCTAAGGTCGAGCCAAGGTTTCGTTGTTTCGTCAGGCCCTGTGGGATGGGGTCTCCAGGTCGAGCTTGGAGGATGTGATGGAGCTACAGATCCCCACCAGTGTCAGCAGCAACAGTCAGCAGCCCTATCCGGATCCCGATCGGATCCCTCGGCGACCCCCCGAGCAGTTGCGAGATCGGCTGATCGTCTCCGGCCTGCGCTACTACGGTTATACCGGTTTTGATGAGGCGGAACGGGCTTTGGGGCAATGGTTTGAGGTGGATTTCGAGTTGTGGGCGGATCTGCGCCCGGCTGCTCTCAGCGGCCAGTTGCGCGACACCCTCGACTACCGTTCTGCTGTGGCCGGGATTGCGGAATTGGTGAAAAGCAATCAGTTTGTGCTGATCGAGAGCTTGGCGGAGGCGATTGCCGAAATGGTGCTGCGGGAGACAGGGGCCAGCAAAGCTAAGATCCGATTGACCAAGTGTCATCCCCCGATCCCGGAGCTGACGGGGCGGGTTACTGTGGAGATTGTTCGTCCCTAGAACTTCTCTTAACCCTTTCCTACCGACCCTGTGCTTGCTCTAGAACTTGCTTCTCGTACCTCTGAGGACTGGATCGAACAGGCTACCCGGCACATCGATCTGGTCTTGCTAGACCACGCCAATTGTGAGAAAAAAGCAGCGGGCAACGCCCTCAGTCTGCTCTTTCGCTACCCGGCTAACGGGCGTTTGGTGGAAACCCTCTCGCCGCTGGCGCGGGAGGAGCTGCAGCATTTTGAGCGGGTGCATCGCCACCTGCAACGGCTGGGGATCCCCATCAAGCCCTTGTCGGCTGCGCCCTATGCCGGTCGTCTGAACCAACACCTGCGCCGCTCCGAGCCGGAGCATCTGTTGGATACCCTGCTGGTGGCAGCCATCATTGAGGCCCGCAGCCACGAACGCTTGGGCCTGTTGGGGATCCACGCGCCCGACCCAGAGCTGCGGCAGTTTTATCTCTGGCTGGCGGCTGCGGAGGAGCGCCATTGGCAGCTTTACTTGGATTTGGCGTTGGAGCAGTTTCCCGCCGATCAGGTGCAGGAGCGTCTCGATACTCTACTCCAGGTGGAGGCCGAGATCTTGTCTTCCCTTCACCCCGAACCCCGTGTTCACAGCTAGCCCCACTCCGTTTCCCCCCGCGGTGCAGCTCCCATGTTTCAAGCGACGCGGCAGTGGTTGGCCTTCTGGTATACAACGGTTACGGCAGTGTTGCTGCTGTTGTTTGCCGGCAGCTTCTATTGGTACGTGCAGTCAACCCTGATCGAGCGGGTGGACGATACTCTTGGCCATGTGGTGGAAATTGTCGAGCGGTCTTTGGTGGTGGATGAGAGCCTCTTGGATCCGCAGCAGGCCCGCCGCAGCTTGGAGGCCAGCTTTCGGGATGATCCCAGCACCCTAGAGGACGATCACATCGACTTGGAGTGGTTCGGCCCTCAGGGAACGCTCATCTGGTCCACGGTACCCGGCGGGATCCCTGCCCCCCTGTTGACCGAGGGATCCCTGCACACTGCCCGTATCGCCCCTGGGTATTGGCTGCGCCAGTTCACCGAGCCGATTGTGGCCGGTGGGAAGCTGCTGGGCTATCTGCGGGTCAGCCATCCTTGGTTTGAGGTGAGCAAGCCAACGCGACAGTTGATCCGGGATCTTTCCCTGTGGGTGGTGGCCGGCTTGACGAGTGTGGGAGCCATCGGCTGGATGCTCTCCGGTTTGGCCATGCAGCCCATCCGGCAGTCTTATCAGCAGCTCAAGCAATTTACCGCCGACGCCTCTCACGAGCTGCGCAGTCCCTTGGCCAGCATCCAAACCGCGGTACAGGTGGCTTTGGCAGATTCCCAATTGGATGCCGACACCCGGCAGCGCTGGCAGATGGTGGAGCGGCTGTGTTTGCGGCTGGGTCGCCTGGTGGATGACCTGCTGTTTCTGGCCCGCCACGACAGCGGTATGGTGCCTTTCCAACCCCGTTGCTGTGCGCTGGATGCTCTGCTGCTGCAGGTGGTGGAAGAGCTGCAGGGCCTGGCCAACCAAAAGCAGATCCGCTTGCAGCTGGAGATTGCTGCCCCTGAGAGCGGGACGGAACCTTCTCCCGCCCAGGTGGATCCCTTCGGTTTTTGGGGAGATGAAGATCAATTGGCCCGCCTGTTCACCAACTTGATCGAAAATGCCCTTCTCCACACTCCCCCCCAAGGAGAGGTGCAGGTGAGGCTGGAACAACGGCTGCGCTCCGGATCCCCAGAGCTGGTGGTACGGGTACAAGATACCGGGCCAGGGATCCCCCCCCAGGCTCTGCCCCATGTGTTCGATCGCTTTTATCGGGTAGATCCGGCTCGCAGCGGGGATCCCGGTCGCCTCTCGGGGTCAGGTTTGGGGCTGGCGATCGTCAAAAGCATTGCCCAACAGCATCAAGGTCAGGTGCAGGTGGAGAGTGAGCTGGGCCAGGGATCCAGCTTTGAAGTTATTTTGCCCCAGCGGCAGTTGGAAACCTGTACCCCAGAGAGGGTCTGAAAGTGCTCTGGAAAACAGACAGCCCTCGGTCAATATGCTAGCTTTAAGTCAAGATTGACTGAGTCTTTATTCAGAACTGTATTAAGAACCGTATTGGCCCAGTTGAACTGGATTTTTGGGTACTAGAGATCTTTCCTTTCCAGATTTAAGAACTTCTCTTTTTCCCGGATAAAACAGCAGAGATGGGATCGGATCCCAGGCTCTTGCCCTTCTCAGCCGGCTGCTGAGCTGTTGATTGGGTGATGAGTGAGTGCAGTCCGCCCGCGCAGCCCCACAATTTCCCATTGAATCCTGTGCCAGGAAAACGTTATGTATCGCTTCCAGGTTCGTGCCATCACCCAGCCGGGCGAGAGAATTGCCTTGGTGGGATCCAGCGCAAAATTGGGCTCCTGGGATCCCTGCCATTGCATTTGGCTGCAGACGGATCCGACTCGCTATCCGCTGTGGTGGGTAGAGTTGCCGTTGAGCCCGGCAGATGGCGCGCCCGGCCCGCTGTTACCCTACAGTGGATGTTTAAAAGAAACTCCTCGAGTGGAGTACCGATATCTGCGCGTGCAAGCCGGTGGGCAAGTGATTTGGGAATCCACCGCTGTCAATCGCTGGGTGCCCCTTGAACCAGAACCTTTGCCGGCAGTTTTGATTGTCGAGGATGGGGAGTTTGGCCGGATCCCTGCCTATCCTTACGGCTATTTTGC
Source organism: Synechococcus sp. R6-7 (assembly GCF_047461695.1). Lineage (NCBI taxonomy): Bacteria > Bacillati > Cyanobacteriota > Cyanophyceae > Synechococcales > Synechococcaceae > Synechococcus > Synechococcus sp. R6-7. The sequence continues at coordinate 1,852 of NZ_JANSHS010000259.1, read as the reverse complement.
CGATCCCATTCCCGAGGTCGAACCGGAAAATCCGCAAGGGCTAAAAGTCGTCATTTTGGGCAGCTCCGTTGCCCTGGGGTGCAGCGCTTGGCTGTTGCGAGGTTGGGCTTGGCTGTTGCAGAAAGCTCTACAAGAGCGCTATGGCCATCAAGTGCGAAATCTCTCCCAATTGGGGGCCAATGTCAGCCGAACTCTGTTGCGGTTTGAGCAGGCGGTGATCCCTGAACGTCCTGATGTCGTTATTGTTGCTTTGTCTTTGGGAAATGAAGGCTTGGCATCGGCCTTGCCCCAGCATCGCCGCGCCCTGCAGAGACGGTTTGAAAACGGCCTGCGGCGGTTAATTCAGCGAATTCAAGACATTGGAGCCTTGCCGATCCTGGGGGGGGTTTATCCCCATGCAGACTACGGCCCAGAACAGCATCTTCTTTTGCAAGAAACTCAGCAAAGAATGCTCAGCTGGGGATGCCCTGTGTTCAATTGGCTGCCTCATTTGGAAGATGGACAGGGCCGCTGGAAACCAGACCTTGCTTTTGACCCAGCTCACCCCAATTCCAAGGGTCATCAGGTCATGTTTGAGGCCATCGATCTCTCTCTTCTGGATCCCAGCCAAGTTAGTTCAGCTCGTAGAAAGCTTGCTCAACCCGTTGGAGAACGGGTCGTTTTTGCAGATGAGCATGGTTTTTGGGTGACTGCAGAAACAGGCAAAAACCAATTTCGCATCGTGAATATAACTCCCTACCCTTACACCATCACGCCCACTTGGCAACCTTTGCAAGCCGCTTTCCAAAAAGCAGGTCTACAGCCGGGTCTGTATATTGGCAAAAGCGATGAAAGGCTAGGGGATGCTACCTTATATTCCCTTTCCGTACAAGAAGATGGTTCGGTGCAAACCATCCTCTCCGTTCCTGCAGATGCCGATCTGGTCTTCTCCCCAATAGCTCAGTTCTTTTCCTCGGAATCAGTAGAAACAATCTTCGAGGATGGATCGTTGATCCTTCTCAAGCTCAGTGGATCCTCAGAAGGCTCTTCTGATCCCATACCTCGCCTGTGCGTGATCAACCAGAGCAATCACGAGTACAACATCCACCCCATGTGGAAGGAAGTGCGGGCCGCTCTCAAAGCCATGCCGATGGGTGTTTACGAAGATCCGAGCCACCGGGAAGCTCTCTTCCGAACCCTGATGATCGGGGAAGGCGGCCTCGAAAGCCGGGTAAAGGCTGCTCCTGGATCGGTCATGCTGCTGGAATACACCTGTAAATTATCCGATATTCATCGTGTTGCCATTGTGCCGTTAGGGGATCGCTGCGCGGTGCGAATGCTGCTCTACAAGTTGGAATATGATGGGCCTGCCTTTCCTTTTGATTTGACACGCACCAGCAATTTGGCCGATGTGGCCGATATGATCCACAACGAGTTTCAGGGCATGTGGGATCCGCAATATTTACACTACAGCCCTGAAGATCGGCGAATTTACCACAGCAAGTGGACGGGCCTCTCTTTTGGCCATGAGGTGGAAGAGGGGGAAGATCCACTTCAGAATATGGATCCCATCTATGAGCGAATGCGAACTCGCTACACTGCTCGCGCCAAGCGTTTTATGTATGTTTTGGAAAAAGCCGATAAAGTCTTGTTTGTGCGCACAGGGGGTTGCCGGCGAGAGGCCGTTGTTGACTTAATGGATAAGCTGGCGGCTAAGCGCAGGGGCAAGCCTTTTCTGCTGCTGATTGTTTCTCCTCAGTCTTCTGATGAGTTTGCCGGGATCCCCAATGTTATCCATTATGAGATGGAGTTAAATCCCGACCGCATGTGTGCAGATCCTGAGCATTGGAAGTACTGCACAGGGGTAATGAGA
>NZ_JANSHS010000258.1:0-2059 GCF_047461695.1 Synechococcus sp. R6-7 | reverse complement strand
TTTGCCCCCCCGATACTGCTGCAGTTGCTCGGGGTTTTCTGCCAGCACCTCGGCGATCATCTGCCCCAGCAGAGCGCTATCCGAGATTTGGGTCATGCCTTTGGCTTCCACCAGGGCGCGGGCCGACCCGCCTTTTTCCAGCAGTTCCGGCAGGATCTCCTTGGCGATTTTGCTGGAGATGGTGCCCCGCTCGATGAGACCGATCAGCTCGGCCAGGGTTTCCGGCTTCAGGGCAATGTCGGGGTAGTCCAGCTTGTGGGTGTTGAGGTAGCTGGCGATGTCGCTCATCATCCAGTTGGCGGCTGCTTTCGGGTCGGCACCGGCGGCGATCACGGCTTCAAAGTATTCGGCGGTGTTGCGTTCATCGCTGAGGTAGCGGGCATCGTACACCGAGAGGCCGTACACCTCCTGATAACGTCGCCGCTTCACACCGGGCAATTCCGGCAGCTCTGCCTGCCAGCGGGTTTTCTGCGCTTCGGTAACGCGAATGGGCGGCAGATCGGGCTCGGGGAAATAGCGATAGTCGCTGGATCCCTCTTTCTTGCGCATGCTGATGGTGCGCTGGCTGTTTTCTTCCCAAAGGCGGGTCTCTTGCACGATCCGCTCGCCCGCCTCCACAACCTTGACCTGGCGGTTGAATTCGTACTCGATGGCCCGTTGGATGGCGTTGAAGGAGTTCATGTTTTTAATTTCCACCTTCGTGCCAAAGGTCTGGGATCCCAGCGGACGCACCGAGATGTTCACATCACAGCGCAGGGATCCCTCCTGCAGGTTGCCATCGCACAGCCCGGCATAGCGCAGGATGCGGCGCAGCTCTTGCACATACTCGGCTGCCTCTTCCCCGCTGCGGATGTCCGGCTCGCTGACGATCTCGATGAGGGGAACCCCCGCCCGGTTGAAATCCACCAAAGAGTAGCTGGATCCCGATAGGCGGTCGCTGCCAGCGTGGACCAGCTTGCCCGCATCTTCTTCCATGTGCAGACGGGTGATGCCGATGCGCTTGGTACGACCGTCGCTGAGCTGGATCTCAATCCAGCCGTGGGTAGCAATCGGCAGGTCGTATTGGGAGATTTGGTAGTTTTTGGGCAAGTCGGGGTAAAAGTACTGCTTGCGGTCGAACTTGCTGTAGGGGGCAATGGTGCAATTCAAGGCCAAACCCGCTTTGACCGCGTACTCCAGCACCTTTTCGTTGAGCACCGGCAGGGTGCCGGGCAGGCCCATGCAGATGGGGTCAATCTGGGTGTTGGGGGGAGCGCCAAAGGCTGTCGCGCTGCTGGAGAAGATCTTGGAGCGAGTGCTGAGCTGGCAGTGAACTTCCAGCCCAATCACAGCTTCGTATTGCACTTTGGCGGGGGCAGCAACAGTCATGGGATGGGAAAAACTTGCGGTGTAACCATTCTAGTGCGACCTTGGGGGATCCCAGCTCACAGACAGTTTCTGGGGACGGCAGCCCAGAACCCAGGACGAGGCCGGAGCAGCCCAGCTTGAAGCAGATCCTCAGAACAGCGAAACTTCCTCAAACGGTAGGGCGAATCTCAAAAGTGGGTAGACCTTCCGGCGGCTCGGAACGTTGCTCAATGGCCTCCACAACCGAACCGGGGCTGCCCTGTTGGCACCAGCGCAGCATGGCCTCCACCGCAGCAGGGGATCCTTCAAAAACGGCCTCGACGCGACCATCCCGCAAGTTGCGCACCCAGCCGCCAACACCGGCATTGCGGGCCATGGCTTCGGTGTGGGCGCGAAACCCCACCCCCTGAACCCGCCCCCGTACCCAGACGTGAACGCGAACCCTGTCACTCATGCCGACGGGGATCCCTCCGTTGTGCTGCAGGGTTCTGGCGACTCGGTCGGCTCCTCCGGAGTCTCTGAGGTCTGCCGATCCAGCCACCCCACAAGAACGTTGACCAGGGCAACCAAGCCTAGGAGCCCCAGCGAGATCCCACAGGCATACCCAATCGCTTGCCACAGCACGGAAGACATGAACCCAACCTCACGAACGCTTGTGCAGAGGATCCCACCCTTCATGCACCGTGACATCCTCCCGGCGCTCGTCCTACGG
>NZ_JANSHS010000257.1:0-3533 GCF_047461695.1 Synechococcus sp. R6-7 | reverse complement strand
AGGGTTTTGGGGGTTAGAGGCATGCTCCACCCCCTCTGGACTGCGCCAGCGTTCCCAAATGCCGGCAAAGGCAAATACCGGTCGATCCACCAGGTGAAACCAGTAGGGTTGTCTGCCCTTCTTGCCTGTACCCTGGTCGGCCCACTCGTAGAAACCATCGGCCGGGATCAAGCAGCGACGACGGCGGAAAGCTTCGCGGAAAGAAGGCTTCTCAGCTACTGTCTCAGCTCGGGCATTGATCCAGCCGGCCTGAGGAGCTCGGCTCCAGCTGGGGATCAAGCCCCAGCGAAAATGGGTTGCCTCGCGCTGAAGGGATCCCGCCACCACCGCCAGCACCGGCTGAGAAGGAGCGATGTTATACCGGGGGACAGCTGCCCTTTCTTGGGCTGCCGCCGGCAAGCCAAAATGCTGCCTCAGCACTTCTGGCGCCACTCCCAGGCTAAACCGTCCACACATGCTTGTCCCCCAAATGACCCACCGACAGGATCCCCTAAACCTTGGTGGAAATGCCCAGCAGTTGCAAGATCCCGCGCAGGGGAATCTCCACCCACTCGGGGCGGTGGTTCAACTCATAGCCCAGCTCGTAAATGGCTTTTTCCAGCAGATAGGCGTCCAACAACACCTCTATCTCTTGCAGGCTGCGGGGCAAAAAAGCCGCTTGGGAAGCCACCTGCAGATATTCGGCCAAAAAGCCCGCGCAGACCCAGCGGTGCCAAAACTGGGCCCACCGCATCATGTCGGGGCAGTGGTCGGCGCAGACCAAGCCGCTCTCCAGTTGCTGGCGCAAAGCTGTGTGGACAGCATAGTGGAAGGATCGCAGCATCCCCGCCACATCCCGTAAGGGGCAACGCTTGAGACGCCGTTCGCCCAAAGAGCGGGCCGGCTCCCCTTCAAAGTCGATGATGACAAAGTCTTTGCCGGTAAACAGCACCTGGCCCAGGTGGTAATCCCCGTGGCAGCGGGTGCGCAGGGCGGTGATCTTCCGCTCCAGGATCAGGCGGAAGCGGCTCATGATTTCCCCTTCTTGGTCGCAAACAGCCCGAGCCAAGTTGGCCTCTGCCTCCGGCAGCTTGGGGATCTGCTTATAAGGACTCCGTCCCGCTGACGCGAACAGCAGCGGAAACACCTGCCCCACCAAGTTGCGCATGGACTGGTAAACGGAGCGCTGGTACAGGCTGGAGAAAGGCTCTGGGGCAAAGTCTTTGTTCTCCGTATCGGCAGCCAGGGCGATGTGCAGCTCGGCGGTGCGCTTGGCCAAGATCCGCACCGATTCTAGGTAGCTGCCGATGGTGGCGTAGGCCAGCTCCGGCAAGGGCTGTTGGGAAAGCTCCAAGAAGGATCCCTGCGGCACGGGCACGGGATCCACCTCTTGGTAGTGAACCAGCACCGCCTCAAAAAATTGCCCCAGGCTGTCCAGGGTGTAGTGCCAGGCATCTCCCTCGTTGGGGATGTACTCCTGCAAAATGGCCAGGGTAATGGGCTGATCGGCGGGATCAAACCCACGGGCCCCGCGACGACGGCGATACTCCAGGGATCCCAGCAGCCGTGGCACGCGCACCTGGGGATGGTGCTCCAGCAGGTAGCGGCCAATCTCCAGCTCGGGATTCACCCCTTCGGCCACCCGGTGGTAGAGCTTGAGGAGGTAGTGGTTGCCATAGACAACGGAGGTGTAGCTCTGCTCCGCCTTGAGGAGGCGGGGTTCCAGGTCATGCTCAAGGGCAGCAAAGCTAGTGGCCCAGAGCTCTCCCTGACGGTGACGCAGGCGGCCCTGCTGGGCAATTAGCTGCAGCAGCCGCAGCAAGAAGCTTTTGTCAGCCAGAGCGTTGAAAATTACTCCCGCCGGCCCTCCGGCCACTTGCACAGGGAGGATGACCGCCTGGGGCATCTCTAGGCGCAGGTGTACGGCTGCTTCTTGGGTGGCATAGCCCACAGGGAGAGAGTAGAGCTGCGTATCGCCCTCGATAAACTCGGCCTGGAGAAGCAAGATCTGGCTGCCCAGCAAGGACTCCTCTTCTCGGCGGCAGGGGATAGCCTGCAGGATATGGATCGCCTGGAGCTGGCGGTTTTGGGAGCCAAACCAACGACAGCGGTAGAGGTAGTCCGCCAAGACTGCCTCCAGCTGCTTTTGGCTTTCCCCTTGCAAGAGACTGTCCCAACTACCACTTTGAACAACCAGAGGACTACCACTTTGAACAACCAGAGGGACCAGGCGTTCCTGCTCCTCCGCTTTGCTGGGGCTGAGGTGGATGGTCTCCGTTTTGGGCTCAAGGGAAAACCAGTAAAAGGAATGGGGGCCTAGCGTTAGGAAATAGGGCAGTCGCCCAATAGGGGGAAACTCGGTGTGGCCAAAGATCTCCACCGGGATCAATCCTTCCCACGGCGATAGATCCAGCCCCACCCACTGGGCGTAGCGGGAGAGATTGGCCACCACCAAGATGCGCTCGCCGCGGTAGGCTCGCACAAAGGCAAGCACCTTGCGGTTTTCTGGGTGGAGCAGCTCAAAGGAGCCGCGGCCAAAAGCTTGGAATCGCTTGCGCACGGCGATGAGCCGCTTCATGGTCCACCACAGGGAATGGGGGTTGTTTCGCTGCGCCTCCACATTGACAGCTTCGTAGTGGTACTCGGCGTCGATGACGATGGGCAGGTAGAGCTTCTGAGGGTTGGCCCGCGAAAAGCCGGCGTTGCGGTCGGCGCTCCACTGCATGGGGGTGCGCACGCTATTGCGATCCCCCAGGTAGATGTTGTCCCCCATGCCGATCTCGTCCCCGTAGTAGATGACCGGCGTGCCGGGCAGAGAAAACAGCAGGCTGTTCATCAGCTCGATGCGGCGGCGGCTGTTGCCCAGCAGGGGGGCCAAGCGGCGGCGGATCCCCAGGTTCACCCGCGCGTTGGGATCCTTGGCGTACACCTGGTACATGTAGTCCCGCTCCTCGTCAGTGACCATCTCCAGGGTGAGCTCGTCGTGGTTGCGCAGGAAGAGGGCCCACTGGCAGGTTTCAGGAATGGGAGGAGTTTGTTGCAGGATGTCAATGATGGGGAAGCGATCCTCCATCTGGATGGCCATAAACAGCCGTGGCATGAGGGGAAAGTGGAACTCCATGTGGCACTCGTCCCCATCGCCGAAGTAGGCCACAGCATCTTCTGGCCACTGGTTGGCCTCCGCCAGCAGCATGCGGCCAGGATACCTTTGGTCAATGTGTCGGCGCAGAGCCTTGAGAAAGGCATGGGTCTCCGGTAGGCTCTCGCAGGTGGTGCCCTCCCGCTCGTAGAGATAAGGCACCGCGTCCAGCCGCATGCCATCTACCCCCAAGCTCAGCCAAAAGTCCACCACCTCGAACATGGCTTTTTGTACGGCGGGGTTGTCGTAGTTGAGATCTGGCTGGTGGGAGTAAAAGCGGTGCCAGTAGTAGGCCTTGGCCACTGAATCCCAGGTCCAGTTGGACGCTTCAAAGTCTTGAAAGATAATACGGGCCTCTTTGTACTTTTCGGGGGTATCGCTCCAAACGTAAAAGTCCCGCTCGGGGGTGCCGGGG
>NZ_JANSHS010000256.1:0-16632 GCF_047461695.1 Synechococcus sp. R6-7 | reverse complement strand
GCTTAGCGGTCGGAGCCGGGTAGTTTACCAGTTTGGGCCGGCGTTGCTTGCTTCTGTGCCGGACGAATGGCTAGGACGGTTGGTGGGGGTGTCGGGAGATCTGATCCAACGTTGCCGCCAAGAAATGAGGATCCCTGCTGGCGCTTTGGGCTGCAGAGAGCAAGATTGAGACGGGGGGAGCCCAAGAGAGAAACTCGAGCGCTTGTTTCACCAAAAGACAAGCTGCTGCCGCCTCAACCCCAGCAAAAGGACGGCAAAACACTTGGTCAAAGGAATTGGTGGCTTTCCGGCTGCAACACTATCTCGCTCGGTACAGCACCAGCGGGCGCTGTAAGGGCAAAGCAGATGGCTTCCGCAGCCGTGGCAGGGCTGAGCATCTTGTCTCGTTGCACCTTCAGGCTGATGGGATCCCAGAAGGGTGAGTCGATGCCCCCGAAGTAAAACAGCGTAAATCTGACCCCAAAGCGCTTCAGCTCATCGGCCATGCACTTGCTAAACCCGACCACCCCAAACTTGGCCGCACAGTAAGCAGAGGCCATCGCCATGGGATAACGTCCAAGGACGCCGGGAAAATTGAGGATGTGGCCGGATTTTTGCTCCCGCATGGGGTTGGCAGCCAGTTGGCTGGTGTAGAAGCTGCCCTTCAGGTTGACCGCCAGCATTCGCTCCAGGTCTGCGGGGGTTAGCTGGGGAGCAGGCTTCAGGATCCCGGCCCCGGCCAGGTTAATCAGCACGTCAATGCGCCCATGCTTTTGCACCGTTTGGTTGACCAGGGCCTCTACCTGGGCATAGTCCGTCACATCAGTGGGGATCCCCACTCCAGAGGCAGCCCCCAGAGAGAGCGATTTCTCCACCAGAGTTCGCAGAGGCTCCTCTCGCCGAGCGGCCAACACCAGATGGGATCCGGCCTGAGCCAGCATGGGCACCAGGACGCTGCCGATACCCCCTGTTGCCCCTGTGATCAAAATAACTGCCTGCGATAGCGGAGAAGACACGTTACGTTTCTTAAACTCTTTTTCCCATCATACACAGGGATCCCGACAAGCCAGTCACAGCCCCACTGGATCCCTCGACAGAGGTCATCTGAGCGGTGGAGAAGACAGGAAAGGCTGGTACAGCCACAACCCACTGAACCCCAGGGTTAGGAGAGTGAGGGGCAGGCCAAAGCGCAGATGTTCTCCAAACGAGAGCACGTAGCCTTTTTTGGCCGCTGCCTCGACTGTGATCAAATTGGCCACCGCCCCAAATAGTGTCAAATTGCCTGCCAAAGTGGAGCCAGCAGCCAGCAACAGCCAAGCGGTGGTCTCCTGTCGGGGCAGGAACGATTGCAGCAACAGCACCGCCGGCACATTGGAGATGAGGTTGGATAAAACGGCCACACTGCTCAGCAGGGCAAGAGGGGATCCCGCCAGACTCTCTGCCAAGGATCCCAAGCCCATCCCCCAAGCAGTGACCAGCTCTCCCGTTGCCCGCGTCAGGATAAATAGCCCGGAAAACATCACCAGCAGATTCCAGTCCACCTGCTCCAAAAATCGCTCCGGCTTCAGCCTACGGGTAATCAACAACAGGGCCGCCGCCACCAAGGCCGATTCTGCCAAGGGAAGTCCGGCTACAAAGGCCACAAACAGCCCCCCCGTAATCACCACGCTCTTGCGCAACAGGGGCGGGTAGAGCCGCAGCGGCAGCCAAGGCACCTGGGCAAAGGGTTTCAACGAGCGCACCTCAGGGTAGTACAACCACAGCAACCCCACTTCCAGCAGCAGCCCTACCACGGCAATGGGGGTCATCTGGGCAGCAAACTCCAGATAGCCGATCCCAGAGAAGGAGCCGATCAGGATATTCTGCGGGTTGCCGCTCAGGGTGGCGACGGATCCCAGGTTGGTGGCTGCCGCCAAGCCCAGCAGATAGGGAATCGGGTTTAACCCCAGCACCGTTGTGACCTGCAAAGTCAGGGGAGTAAACACCAGCGCCAGCGTGTCGTTGAGCAGGAAAGCCGAGAGCAGCCCGCTGCCGAACACCAGCATGATCAACAGACCAAAGGGGCTGCGGCTCACCCGAATCAAGCCCAGCAAAGCCAACTGAAAAGCCCCCCCATAGGACAAGCTGGCATTTACCACCATCATGCTCAGGAGAAACACAATCGTGGTCGGGTCAATGGCTTCCCAAGCCTGCCGTAGCGACAAGGTCCCCAAGCCAATCAACAGGGCGGATCCCACCAGGGCGATGGTGGCCCGGTTCATACGCAACCTAGGCAGGGATCCCAGTCCCAGCCCGACATAGCTCAAACCCAACACCAACCAAGACAGCCCCTGCACCCCCCGATCCCTCCCGCACTTCTTTCAGGATCCCTGATGGGTTCAGCCAATGGCAAAGGCTGGAGTTGAAACAGGCCCAACATTCCCGATACTCAATAAGTCACAAATAAGTCACAAGAACCAATCATGGTCAGAAACCTTTCGGGATAGTCCAAAAGCTCCGCTGGGCCAGCGCGTTCGCCTCGGCAAGCTGCAGACCGAGCAGAGGTGGGGAGAATATCCAAGGTTCGGCCATCGTTCGTAGGATAATGGGAGCCCGCAGACATTGAGTTACCCACCGTTCACTGAGGAGTTGTCCCCTTGGTCAAAGAACGCGTAGAGGTCATCGTCCCGGCCACCACCGCCAACTTGGGGCCAGGGTTCGACTGCATCGGTGCAGCCCTAGAGCTCTACAATCACTTCCATTTTCGCGAGATCCCTTCCGGCCTCAGCATCCACTACCGTGGCAGCGACCACATCAGCCAAAGCAAGGACAACCTGGTGTACCGGGCTTTTTGCCGCGCCTTTGAGCTGCTGAGTAAGCCTGTGCCGGGGGTAGAAATCGAAATTACCCTCAACGTGCCCCTGGCGCGGGGGTTGGGCAGTTCTGCCACCGCCATTGTCGGCGGCTTACTGGGGGCCAATGCCATTGGAGCACTCAACTTAGCTCCCGAAACCCTTCTACAGCTGGCTATTGCCTTGGAGGGCCACCCAGACAATGTGGTGCCCGCCCTGCAGGGCAGTTGTCAGCTTTGTGTGCAGGGACAGCAGGGGCAATGGGTGTTTTGTCCCGTGGAGTGGCATGAGAGCATTGGCATCCTGGCCGTAGTGCCCAACTTTAAGCTTTCCACCCAAGCGGCCCGCGAGATCCTGCCCAAATCCGTCAGCTTGGCGGATGCGGTTTTTTCCAGCAGCCATCTGGGCCTGCTCATTCGCAGCTTGCAGTCGGGGCGGGTGGACTGGCTGAAGGTGGCTCTGCAGGATCGGCTGCACCAGCCGGCGCGTATGGAGCTGATCACTGGGTTCAAAACGGTTCAAGCTGCAGCCATGGCTGCCGGAGCCTATGGGGTGGTGATCAGCGGAGCCGGCCCCACTCTTCTGGCCCTCTGTGCTCCCGAGAATCGGGAACGGGTGGGATCCGCGATGGTCAGCGCTTGGGCGCAGTTGGATATTGAAGCGGAGGCCAAACTGCTCAACCTGGACCGGCAGGGAGGACGGGTGGTGATCCACTCCCAGCCGTCTGGATAGGAAACTCCCTCTCCAGTCGGGGAGCTACCCTGCTGCCGGGAAGCCGTCTTGCAGCAGCAACACCAAGGGCGGAAGAAATAGCCAAGCCGCCACCATCAAGGACGCCACTGCCGCCATCAACACCGCTGCCGCCGCGCAATCTTTGGCGATCTCGGCCAGGAGATGGTACTTGCTGCCCAGGGTGAGATCCACCACTGCTTCCAGAGCGGTATTCACCAGCTCCAGCGCCATCACCAAACCGCTGGTTAGGCTAATCACGGCCATTTCCAGGGCGCTCAGCTGCAGGCCCAGCCCAAGGCCAAAGGCCATCACCGCCACCGCCATGTGGATGCGGAAGTTGCGCTGAGTGCAGATGGCATAGACCAAGCCCTTGCCCGCGTAGTAAAAACTTTTGCCCAGGTTGTCAGCCACTTGCCAAGAGGGGGGGCGTCGCCAGGGATCCCTTCCCAAAGGCTCGGCACTGGCTGCCCGATCCGCCTCAGATGGCTGCGCTGGGTCTCTGGAATGGACGCGCCGCCGGAACACCGCCAGGCGAGAACGCTCCGGCAACCGACTAGGGCTGTTGGCCATGGGCCACCTCCCCATCCAGTTGGATGGCGGCAAGCAACTGTCGCTGTTGCTGCAACATGCGCTGTAGGGACAGTTCATCCGGGTGATCCCACCCCAGCAGATGGAGCAACCCGTGGCTGGCCAACCAGGCCAACTCTTGCGAAAGACGATGCCCCTGCGCCTTGGCTTGTGCGCGGGCGGTGGGCACCGAAATCACAATATCCCCCAGCAGGCGTACCCCCGTTATGTCTTGGATCTCAAAGGGGGCAAGCATCTCCTGTGCGGCAAAGGCCAGCACGTCGGTAGGCTCGTCGAGGTGGCGAAACTCGCGGTTGAGCTGGCGGATGTGCTCATCGGAAGTGAGGCAAAGGCTGAGCTCGCATGGCTCCTGGACTCCCAGCTCTTTCAGCCAGATCTCAAACCAATGACGCCAAGTGGCTTCTTCAACCGGGCTGGGGATGTTGAATTGCAGATAGAGATCTAGAGATCCATCCATGCGGGCCTCACTCACACCACGCCCCCTATTCTACTAGTTTGCCCGGATTGGGCCAGGTTTTGTTTCTCTGCTCCGCAAGCTGCTGCAGCACCTGTCGCAGTCGATTCTCCAACAGATGGCAGCCTGAGTCCAAATCCTCTGTCGGGAACAGATCCCCGGCAATGCCCACTGCCCAGGCCCCTGCTTGCAGGTATTCCGCTGCCTTGGCCAAGGTGACTCCCCCGGTGGGGATCAACGGCAGGGATCCCAGGACCGATTGTAGATGGCGCAGGTAGCGGGATCCCCCCATGCTCTCCACCGGAAACACCTTTACTGCCGTTGCCCCCGCCTGCCACGCCCTCCAGATCTCGCTGGGGGTGAGGGCACCGGGCACGATGGGCAGCCCCACCTCCCGACCCCAGCGGATAACTTGCTCATCGGTGAAGGGGCAAACGCAAAACTGGGCTCCTGCCTGCCAAGCCTGCTCCGCCACCTGCCGATCGAGAACAGTGCCCACCCCTATCCAACACTGCGGGTGGTCTTGTCGCAGTTGGGCAATCAGCTCCAGATATTGGGGAACTTGCGTGGTGATTTCAATGTGGCGGATCCCGGCTCGGATGGCCAGCATGGCTCCCTCGAGAGCTTGGGCTGGGCTGGCCCAGAGGCGGATCACGGCAATCAGCGGCTGCTGCCACAGATGGAGTAACCAGGGGTGCTGTGACCCTTTTCTGAAACTGCACTCAGCATCCTCGAATGCCATCTGTAGGAAAATACCCGCTCAGTGTTTTGCAGTTGCTTGGGTTTAGCTTAAGTTTAATTGCAATCCAAAAACGAAAAAGTCAGCCTGCCAATGAAATAATGACAAACCATAAAGCCTAAACGTCTTTTCTTTCAAGGGAAAGCCTAGCAGATGACTCAGGAACAAGCAAAGCCGGTGTTTTATAGGGGCAACTGTTTGCGCGTTCGTGGCCTTTGCCGGAGTGTTTGCTTTTCCCAGCTTTTCACGGCGTTGCTGGTTCCTGCTCTGGCCTTGTTGTCTCCCTAACCGGTGCTGAACTCAGCAGAGAAGAGGAGGAAGATTCCTCAAACCAAAGGTGCCGCAAGGTATCCCGTCTGTATGAGGCAACTTTTTGGTTGGCCTTCTAAGCGTGAGGTTTGCCAGCAGGTGAGCGGCCAGTTTATCGTCATTTCCTAGTTTTTCTAGTCCGTTGAGGTTGCTGCCGCTTGAGTTGCATGCCGTCAGGCCTGTGGGATCCGGAGGTGGAGTCGCTACTGTCTGGCTCTTCTGTTGCTGTTCGGAGTAGCCCTAAATAGCCAGCTCAGGCCCGATTCAGATCCGTGGGGATCTTTGTATCCTTAGGGTCGATGGGTCAGTCGCAGAGGGTGTGAGGAGTGACGAGTCTCAGTCGTGGGGCACGCAGACTGAAAGTGTGGGTGATGCTTGGATTGCTCACCCTCTTGCTGTTGGGGGGACTGGGGGGGGTTGCCCCGTCTCAGGCGCAGAATGTCAACCAATTGCAACAGCGGCAGCAGCAGATCCAGCACCAAATCCAGAGCACTCAGCGCCGCCTGGGAGAACTGCGCCAAGCAGAAGAAGAAGCCCGCCGCCGCATGGGATCCCTGCAGCAAAACCTTCGACAGACCGAATCCAGCCTTCGCGACAATCAGTATCGCTTGGAACAAGCCCAGAAAGCCCTGGAGCAAGCTCAAAAGGAGCTACAGGAGCTGGAAGACCGCCTGAGACGGCAGCAACAGGGCACGGCGGCCCGTTTGCGCTACATGCAGCGACGGGGGGCCGAACATTGGTGGGCTCTGCTGCTCACCAGCCGTGACTTAAACGAGTTTTTCGACCGCCGCCACCAACTGCAACTGTTGATCGAGGCGGATCGGCAGTTGATCCAAGAGCTGCAAGCAATGGCCAAGGAGGTGGATCAACAGCGCATTGCTCTGGAGATGCAGCGCAACGAGATCTCTTTGATTTTGCAGGAGCTGGCCGCCCAGAAGAACCAACTGCAGCAGCAGGCGGTCGCCCAAGAGCAGCTGTTGAGCCGCTTGGCCAACGAACGCGCGGCCTATGAAGCAGCCCAACGGCGGCTGGAAGCCGATTCCCAACAGTTGACTCTCCTCATCCAGCAACTGATCGCCCAGCAGGCCCAACAGCAGGGGGGCAGGGATCCTGTTCAAGGGACGGGCCGATTCATCGCTCCGGTGCGCGGGCCGATCACCAGTGGCTTTGGCTGGCGGGTTCACCCCATCTACCGCAGTCGCCGCTTTCATGCGGGGATCGATTTTGGTGTGCCCACCGGCACTGCGGTGAGAGCCTCCGACCGGGGCACCGTCATCTACGCCGGCTGGTACGGCGGCTATGGCTACACGGTGATTGTGAATCACGGGGGCGGCATCACCACCCTGTACGCCCACAACAGCCGCGTTGCCGTTGGGGTAGGCCAGCAGGTACAGCGGGGGCAAGCAATTGCTGCTTCCGGCTCCACCGGCCTCTCCACCGGGCCCCATGTTCACTTTGAAGTGCGCGTCAATGGCCAACCGGTGGATCCCCGCCGCTACCTGTGAAGCAAAGCCTCCGTCGGCAACAGCTTCAGGGATCCCGCCTGCAATGTCCACCGCACATCGGCAATGGAGGACAGCTCCTCCGGGTCGTGGGAAACCACCAACACCGTCCAGGTGGACTTTAGCCGAGCCAACAGCTCGATCAACTGCCGTCGCACCGACCAATCCAATCCTGCCGTCGGCTCATCCAGCAACAGCAAAAACGGGCCACGGATCAACTGGACGGCCAGGGCCAAGCGCCGCTGTTGCCCGCCGCTGAGGCGGTTTGGGGAGGTATGTAGAGGGATCCCTTCCAATCCCACCTGTCTGAGGGCGTTTTCGATCTCTTTTCTCTGTAGCTCTGGATAACCAAAGCGCATTTCCTCCAGCACCGTCAAGCCGCAAAAGTGGCGCTCTGGAAACTGAAACACCAACCCCGCCATGCTGCGCAAGCGGTTGGGGGAAAGTTCTGCCCCTCCCCAGGTAATCCGTCCTTGGGTGGGCCGCGCCAAGCCAGCCAAAATCTCCAGCAGGGTGCTCTTGCCCGCCCCACTTTTGCCCACGATCAGCCCCAACTGGTTCAGGCCCAACTCAAAGGAAAGATCGTTGAGAATGGGCTGGGAAACGCCTGCCGGATGGTAGGAAAGATGCTGAACTTGCAACATGGGGGGCAAAAGAGGGGGATGCTGTCGTTATTTTGGCACCGGAAGATCCCCGCGCGACAGCTATGGCCCTTCTTCAGCGGGAAGGTCGAAGCTTGGGAAACACCTCTATCCGGAGGAGCAGATTAAGCTAGCCTGAAGGTAGGGTAAATTATCGCTCTGGTTATCCTGATGGCGCAGCCTTCTTCTGCAGATTCTCCTTCGGTTGGGGCGGGATCCCCCCCCCAGCTGAGTTACACCCGCCTGGCCATGCGCAACATGGTGCGCAAAGGCAAGACTTCCCTGCTTCACTTCACCCTGACAGCGGTGGGGTTGGTGGCCCTGCTGGTGGGGCTGGCCTACCTGTTTCACTAAGTTTTCACTGAGTTCCGCGAGAGTGTCCTGGCTATACCCTCTTGCAGTTGTTCCTAGGGCGGGAAAGCCACACCCTGAAAGGTCTTTCTTGTTACACTCCATGTCGCTTCTTAAGCTTTTCCCAAGATTAGGTGTTAGAAGGAACAAGCAGCAATGGCTCCTACGGTTGGACCTACGGTCCGCTTCCGCGAACGAGCGCACGGCAATCCCGGCTGCTGAAACGCCAACCTTTGGCTTTAATGCTACGCAATGTGCTACGCACCGCTATCGCGAGCGCTAACGCGACTGGACTTTGGCCTATGCAGACTTCGCCAGACCTCACCTCCGCTCGTTCTGTCATTCGCCTGCTGTTGTTTGCCAAGAGTCGAGCTGTCGTTGCCGAACTTGAGGAACATCTGCGCCAGCACATCCAGGGGTTGCCCGGCCAATACCCTGCCCAACTGGAAGTGGTGCCGCTGGAGGAGCACCCCTACCTGGCAGAGCATTACAAGCTGGTGGCCACTCCGGCTCTGGTCAAGGCTGAGCCCTTGCCCGCTCAAGTTTTGGCGGGCGCAGACTTGGCGACGCAGTTGGAAGTGTGGTGGCCTCGTTGGCAAGGCCAAGCGGCTTTGGCCGCCCATGGACCTACGGTCCGCTTCCGCGAACAAGAAGGAGCAGGACGGGATCCCGCCTCCCCTCCGACCACCGAGGCGCTGTTGCAAATGTCGGAAGAGGTGTTTTTGCTGCGGCAGGAGCGGGCCCAATTGCGGGAGCAGTTGGACTTCAAAGATCGCGTTCTGGCCATGCTGGTGCATGATTTGCGCAGTCCCCTGACGGCCACGGCTCTGGCGGTCGAAACCCTGCAGCAGGGGCGGGAGGGATCCCTGGACAAAGCGCTGGAACGGCAGTTGTTCGACCATGCCCGCCAGCAACTGCGCAAGATGGACAGCATGATCACCGACATTCTGGAGTCGGCCCGTGGCGCTGCCTCGGAGCTGAGGATTCGAGCCGTAGAAACCCAGTTGCCCGGCTTGTGTTGGGCGGTGATCGAGGAGCTATGGCCGCGCATTCAAGGCAAGCGGCTGCAGTTTCAAGCGGATATTCCCGTGGATCTGCCCTCTGTTCACGTGGATCCCGACAAGATCCGCCAAGTTCTGTTCAACCTGCTGGACAACGCCATCAAGTACACCCCCGCCGGGGGATCCATCCGCCTCGATGTCCTCCATCGCACCAGCCAAAAGGTGCAGGTGACCGTCAGCGATACTGGCCCTGGGATCCCGGAAGCCGACCAAGAGAGCATCTTCTCCGATTCTGTCCGTCTGTCCCGGGATCAACAGCAGGAGGGCTATGGCATCGGCCTTTCCCTCTGCCGACGGATCGTGCGCGCTCACTACGGCCAGATTTGGGTGGAGTCTTCCTTGGGCAAAGGCAGCAGCTTTCATTTCACTTTGCCCGTGTATCGGCTCTGCAAGGGCTAGCCGGGAGCTGGCTCCCCATGGGTGTGAGCCCCCTCAGAGAGAACAGATCTGACGGTTTTCCTGGACTTGGCAAAAGCGCTCCGCGCCGCTTCCGCGACTATTCCCAGCCCCTCTTCCAGAGGGAAAGGGGGGTCACGGATCAACCTAAGTTTTTAAAACGACTCCGAGTGGATGCTCTGGCAACAGGGACTCATCCTGCCTTTGGCGGGGTTGTTGCTAGGCTTCGTGTCGCGAGGACGGTTTGATGGGCGTTTTGCAATCTAGGTCAGGGCAGGTTGGCCAATTTGTGGGTTTAATGTGGGTTTAATTAAGCCAAGCTCACCGGAGTGGAGTCGGTGAAACTGCCAGCAGTGTCTGTCAGAAGTATGGTGTTAAGGCAATCGTTCTTATGACCAGAGCAAGGGAGAAGAAAGGCACCGATCCATCCGCGCTAGCGGGCCGTAGGCCTTTGCCAGAGAAGTCGCGGGATCCCCGCCGCCCTCCACAACCTGCCAAGAACGCCGTCCCGCCTCCAGAGGGGTCAAAGCCGCAAACAGGTTCTGGTCGCCTGCTTCCTGCCCCTAGGGGATCCCTATTGGTTTCCCGTCCTCAACCGCTGCGTCTTGCTCGCCAGAAAGCCATTGCTCGTCTGCGCCAACGGGCTGCCCGGCCTCGCCGCTTGAGACGTTCTCCATCTCTCGGGCAAGTGTTGCTCAGGGGACTGAGCTTAAGTCTCATCCTGGGCCTGACGATGGCGGGCCTCTCGCAACTGCTGCAATCGACCACCGCTGGCCGGACAGAACAGTCCACGACGCAGCTTGGGGATCCTCCCCCGCCGGCATTGCCAAGTGACATTCTGCCGGGAGAAGCGATCCCGGCTTTGCAGGAGCGCTTGGCCGCTTTGGCCGACCAACCGGGTTTGACGGCAGGAGCCCTGTTTTGGGAGGTGGAAACCGGCGCCTTTGCCGGGGTTAGGCCGGATCAGGCTTTTCCTGCCGCCAGTGTGATTAAGATCCCCATTCTCTTGGCTTTTTTCCAGGCTGTGGAAACCGGGCAGGTGCGGCTGGATGAGAGGCTCACCCTGCGGGAAGATCTCAAGGGAGGGGGGGCAGGCGTGCTGCAAACCCGCCCGCTGGGATCCCAGGTTTCTGCTTTGGAAGCGGCCACCCTGATGATCACCCTCAGCGACAACTTCGCCACCAATCTGATCATCGATCGCCTGGGTGGGCAGGAGGCTCTCAACCAAAAATTTCGGCAGTGGGGGCTACAACACACGCAAATTTCATGGTGGCTACCGGATCTGGAGGGCACCAACACCAGCAGCCCGCGCGACATGGTTTGGTTGCTCAGCCAGGTGGAACAGGGGCGCATGCTCAGCCGCCGCAGCCGCGACCGTTTTCTGGACATTCTCTGGCGCACCCAACGGCTCTCCTACTTCCGGCCCAACTTGGGCCAAGAGGTGCGCATTGCCCACAAAACGGGAACCCTGGGCTCCGTGGTGGGAGATGCCGGGATCCTGGATTTGCCCAACGGGCGGCGCTATGTGGCGGCGGTGTGGGTGAAGCGAGAAACCCCCAACGATCCCAGAGCCGAAGGGCTGATCGCCAGCTTGTCGCAAGCAGCCTATGAGTTCTGGTCTGCTCCCGAGGATCCAACGGCCAAGGACTCCATGGGCAGCCTGGAACGCTAAGTCTTCCACTCCACAAATCTTTCCATATTGCTACGCAACGCTTACGCGAACGCAGTAGCAGTGCGGAGCACTATTCCAGGCAGAGCGCAAATGCCAGAGTGGAGAAACAGGCGTTGAGGGAAAAAGATATTGCTACGCAACGCTTACGCGAAGGGGCACCTGGTCAGCATCAACCCCGCCACCGGAGAGGAATTGGCTCGCTACCCCGTTTTCGACGCTGGGCAGATCCAAAGCTGTATCGCCCAAGCCCACGAGCGGTTTCAGAGCTATCGTCGGATCCCGTTTGCTCAGCGATCCGCCTGGCTGAAGCGGGTGGCAGGGATCCTGGAGGAGCGCAAAGCGGAGTTTGGCCGCCTAATCAGCCTGGAGATGGGCAAAACCTTGGCCTCTGCCGTTGCGGAAGTGGAAAAATCCGCTTGGGTTTGTCGCTACTATGCCGAGGAGGCAGAGGGATTCTTGGCCGAGCGCTCCATATTGCTACGCAACGCTTACGCGAATGCCACCGGTGCGGAGCACTTTGCCAGCCGCAGCGGGATCCGCTACCAGCCGCTGGGGGTGATTTTGGCAGTGATGCCCTGGAACTTTCCCTTTTGGCAGGTGTTTCGCTGTGCCGCCCCAGCCCTGATGGCGGGCAACACCCTTCTGCTCAAACATGCTTCCAACGTGCCCCAATCGGCTTTGACCCTAGAGCAGATCTTTCGGGAGGGGGGATTTCCGCCAGGGGTCTTTCAAACCCTGCTGATCACAGCAGCCCAGGTGGCAGAGGTGGTGGCGGATGAACGGGTGCGGGGGGCCGCCCTCACCGGCAGCGAAGCCGCCGGCTCCAGCCTGGCCCGTTTGGCCGGTCAATATCTGAAAAAAACGGTGTTGGAACTGGGAGGGAGCGATCCCTTCATCGTGCTGCCCAGCGCCGATCTGGAGGCAGCAGTCGCCACAGCGGTCACGGCCCGTCTGATCAACAACGGCCAATCCTGCATTGCCGCCAAACGATTTATCCTACACAGGGCTATCGCCGAACCTTTCACGGCTGCCATGACGGAGCGATTTCGCCAGCTCAAGGTGGGGGATCCCTTGGATCCGCAAACCGATGTGGGGCCTCTGGCTACTGCCAGCATTCTGCAAGAGGTGGATGGACAGGTGCAGGCTTTGGTGCAAGCAGGAGCCAAAGTCCATATCGGCGGATCCCCCTTGGGAGGGAATTTTTACCCGCCCACGATCCTGAGCGACATCCCCCCGGATCATCCGGTGGCCCACCAGGAGGTGTTCGGGCCGGTGGCGCTGCTGTTCACCGTCCCGGATGTGTCGGCAGCCATTGAGCTGGCCAACAACACGCCCTTTGGCCTGGGTGCCAGCGCCTGGACAACCGATCCAGAGGAACAAGAGCGCCTGCTGGAGGAGCTGGAGGCGGGATCCGTATTCATCAATGGCATGGTCAAGTCCGACCCGCGCCTTCCCTTCGGTGGCATCAAACGCTCAGGGTATGGACGGGAACTGAGCCGGGAAGGGATCCTGGAATTTGTGAATGTCAAAACCATTTGGGTGAAGTGATGGCGGAGACTGCTCAAAGGGATCCCCAGCCGGCGACGGATCCTGTAATCAAACTGGATCAATTCCTCAAGCTGGCGGGGGTTGTTCCCACCGGCGGGCAGGCCAAGCAGCTCATCCAAGCGGGGCAAGTGCGGGTGAATGGTGAGGTGGAAACCCGGCGGGGACGCAAGCTGCGCCCTGGGGATGAAGTGGCCGTGGGAGGTGGAGTTTGGCGAGTGCGCCTGGATAAGACCCCAAAGTCAGATCAGTGAACGGGTCAGTGCAACCGGATCAAAAGAAGCATGGCCAAGGCCCCGATTCCCCCTGCCACCGCAAACTGCCATTCCAGCCCCCACAGCAGGCAGGCAACTCCGGCCAGGATCTGGATCCCACCGGTCATCCAGTAGGGGAGGCGCGGCGGATCCACCAAGCCGTTGAGCCAGTGACCCAGCCCCATTTGCCACAGCCAAAACACCCCCAGGTATGGGCTCAAAGCTGCCAAAGGGGTACGCCCGACAAAGGGCAGCACCGAGAGGATCATGCCCTGGGCGATCACCAACGTCCACACCAAACCCACAAAGTAGAGGTGGGCCAGTCCGGCTGTTCGAAACTCCGGCAAGCTAGTCTGCCGCACCATGTAGCCCAACCCAATCAGGGAAATCACCAGCCACAGCCAGTTGATGTTGGCCTCTTGGTGAAACTGGGTGGCAGCAAACCCAATCCCCAAAAGGACGGCCCAAACCAGGTACACCCGCCGACAAATGTTCCAGAAGGGAAGAGGGGATCCCAGGGGTTCCATTTGCATGGCCTCCACCTAATCGACGACGACAATACGGCCCACCATGCTGGGGTGGATCTCGCAGAAATAGTCCTGGATCCCAGCTACTTCGAACACCACCGCTTTGCTCTCGTTGCGACTTAGCCGTCCCGTCCCTTGAAACTGCGCTCCCTCCACAGGAGTAGCCGTGTGGGGGGTGGAATCCAGGTTGGTGAAGGTCACCTTGCCCCCCCGCTTGAGGATGATCTCCGGGGGCAGGTATTGAAACCCGCGAATGATCACCTCTGCTTCCGCCGTTGCCTCGACAGGATCTCGCCCCGCAACAGAGCTGGCTTGTCGCCACCGATCCACGGCCAAGATAGCCCCCACATTGAGCAGGGATCCCAGTCCACTGAGCAACAGCAACCGCCGCGTCATCGGCATAGGGCTTTCTCCACACAGGTTTAGGAAGAGAACAAAGGCTGAGGCGTTCAGAAGAAGGCGATTGCGACAGCAGTGCAGAGCACTTGGATCTCCAAGCCCCAAGTCCTACAGAGGACGTTGGAAGGCTTTGCAGATCATCGCCTCATCGCCGGCAGGGGTTACCAACAGCTCTACACCTTCAGGATCCAGCGCTCCCGAGTCTCGGCGCTGACAAAGGGGGCAGGCACCACCAGAATGCTGGGATCAAGGCTGTGGAACACGGCCCGGATTGCGGTGGCATGGGCAACTTCGTTGGGGCCAATGGTGCTGGCGGCAGCCACCAGGTCTTTGTTGGAAAGCTGGGTAAACGCGTCGTTGTAAGCCAAGGCTGCATCAAACTCCAGAGCCAGGGCCAGCTTGGCAATGTTGGCATCGGAGTCGAGATTGCCTTCTTTGTTGTCGATGTAGGTGGAAAGGTCGTAGCTATCCCGGGCCCGAGAGGGGATCCCTCCCAGTTGCCGCACGGCGCCCGCCAGCAGATCCCGATGCTGCTCGTGATCCTTCAGGTTCTTGGTGGCCACTTCCAACACGATCTTGCCCACCTCGGTGTTGCTCAACTTGCCGGCAGCGGTTTTGTAGGCCCAGATTGCCTGCTGTTCCAAGTCGATGGCGGCGTTGAGAATGGCAATATCAGCAGTGTTGGACTGAGCGGCACCGGGCAGGGTGCGCAATCCAATTGCTCCACCTACGCCCGCCAGCAAACCAGCCAACAACAAGCTGCGGCGGGAGGTTGCAGGGCTGGGATCCCATTCGGCGGCCAATTGAGGCAGAGCGAAGGGAGTCTTTGCAGTCTTCATCTCAAGTCTCCTGTCTCGAAAGATGGCAACCAACCTTCAGGGGCTTGCTCTGGGTCGGGCAATTCCCTCTGGCCTGGTCTGATGGAGATACGCCGTGGATGCCGCCGCGGATGCCTGAGGGAAGAGATTTTCGTGGTCAAATAGCCATGAAATGCTTCCTCGAACTCCCCTCTCCCTCTGGGAGAAGGTCCGGGCTATCTTAAAAGCGTGTCCAACGGCTCCAGTGGGGGCCAGCATTCGGTCGGTAGTGTCGTTATCCATCCATGCGATTCTGGGCGTGAACCTGCACCTTGCTCTGCCGGAGGCCAGCCTACAGAGCTACGCCACCTGGATTGAGGCGCGTATTCGGGAGGGTCAGGGCGCTCAGGTGGTTACCTGCAACCCGGAAATGATCATGCAGGCGCAGCGGGATCTGGCCTTTGCCCAGGTGCTGCAGGCAGCAGAGCTGGTGATCCCCGATGGCATTGGGGTGGTGTGGGCCCTGCGGCGGCAGGGGATCCGCGTCCAGCGGGTGCCGGGGATCGAGCTGGCAGAGGCCCTGATCCCGTTGGCGGCAGAACGGGGGTGGCGCTTGGCCCTGGTGGGGGGAAGGCCGGAAGTCAACCGGGCAGCAATTCGATATTGGCAAGCCCAGTGTCCTGCTTTGGCCCTCTGGGGCTACCACGGCTACTTCTCTAGCGAGGAAGAAAAAGAGCTTCTGCAAGCTCTCCAGGAATTTCGACCGCAACTGGTGTGGGTGGGGCTGGGATCCCCGCGGCAGGAGCTGTGGATCCAAAAGTGGCGTCCCCTTTTGCCCCAAGCCATCTGGATGGGGGTGGGGGGCAGCTTGGACATTTGGGCCGGCCAAAAACGGCGAGCGCCCCGTTGGTGGCGTGACCATCACCTGGAATGGTTGTATCGTCTCTATCAGGAACCCTGGCGCTGGCGACGCATGTTAGCTCTGCCCAGCTTTGTCTGGCGAGTGCTGTGGGATCCCTCTTCTCGTTTGCGCCCCTAGTCTGCCGGCGCTCTCTCCCTCCTCTGTCTAGGCGCTTACTATGGTGATCGGTCAGCACATCGGCTATCCTCCTCGCTTACACCGTTGGGCGGGTACGGCTCCGACCCCTCATCCCCCTGCCCCGGCCAATCCAGAGGCCACCCTGGGCTTTTACAGCAGCACCCAATCCGGATCCCTGCAAGCCCCGGCCAGCATGGTGTCCTTGCGGGGCGTGAGCAAGGTCTTTCCCAACGGCAACTTAATTTTTCAGGATGTGAACTTGGAGGTGCGCCGCGGCGAGTTCGTGTTCGTAACGGGGGTCTCCGGAGCAGGCAAGTCCACTCTTTTGCGACTGCTCTACGGGGCGGAACAGGCCACCGAGGGCACGGTCATCGTCGATCAAGTCTGTCTCTTTTCTTCTGAAGGGCGGCGGCGACCCTACCGCATCCCACCGCGTCCGCTGGCCATGTTGCGGCGGCGCTTGGGGGTGGTTTTCCAAGATTATCGCCTTCTGGCCAACCGCACCCTGGCAGAAAATGTGGCCTTCGTGCTGCGCGCCCAAGGGCTGTCCCCCGCAGAAATCCGCCGTCGCATCGGGCCGACCCTAAAGATGGTGGGGCTGACCGAAAAGCGAGATCACTTTCCCCATGAGCTTTCGGGGGGAGAACAGCAGCGCCTCAGCCTGGCCCGGGCCATTGTCAACATGCCGGTGTTGCTGCTGGCGGACGAGCCAACAGGAAACCTAGATCCGGAAAACTCCCTCTTGGTTCTCCAGATTTTGGAGCGGCTCAATTCCTTTGGGGTGACCGTCATCATGACCAGCCATGACCCCTATCT